>JAGVJP010000123.1 GCA_020051075.1 Parachlamydiales bacterium | reverse complement strand
CAGGTACTTGGCAAAATGATTCGTTGCAAAAGCGGAAGAGGACTTCCGCACTCCAAACGCTTCGCGTATCCAAGACGATTCGTTGGATACGCGAAGCGTTTGGAGTGCGAAAGCCCCCTTTCGCTTTTCCCCCAAAGGATGTTGATCAGAACCTGTGCACTTATAAAAGTTGGTTGGGGGCGATAGCCTAGGTCGAGCAAGTTCAGGCCCGACTTCTGCAATTACCTCAAAGGAACGATAAGCGAACTCATTAATTGATGTGTAATAGCTTAAACGTTAATAAACTAACGAGTCCTTTAAGTCCCTTTTTAGGTCCCTTTCGTCCCTTAGGTCCTTGTGGTCCCTTGTCCCTTTCCCTTAGGTCCCTTCCTCTTGTGGGAGAACAACAGCCGTTTGTTCACCCACAATTGCTGTTCTTTGAAAGTACCGTTCGTTCATAGAGCATTGCTATATCACTCGCTGCTAGCTTCCCAACTTTACTATCTTTGATTTTCCAATCACCCTGCCACGTGCATTAAGTGCTTTTATCTGGAAATAGGGACCTGTTTCACTGACTGGTATGCTGGTTTCAAAGCCAGATTTATCTGCAGAGGCTATCACAGACAGTTTCTTACGTTTGGATCCGGATAACACCTGCCATTGTGCCGTTTCAGTAGAACCATTCCATGAAGCGTAAACCGTTATCTGCCCACTGGTTGATGTTATTCCTATGCTGGGTGGATAAAATGGCTTGCCGACCCACTTATTGCGATAAGCGCGATAGGTGTAATTGGGGCTTGGCATTTGAGCATCGTAAAGCAGATTCAGAGCAGGATCTGTTTCGGTATTTCCTGCCCGTTTATATTCAGAATAGTATTGCGACTGCCCCCAGCCGACAAATTTATTCCCATTGGCTAAACTCTGTACATTACCCTGTGAGGCCACTGTGATATTGGGATCATGATAATAGGATCGATACAAACTGGCGGTTCGATTGACCAAGTCCAATTGAAGGATCAATCCATGTGATGAAGGACCAGGAACCGATGAACCATCCGAGTTGTCGTCAAACATGCTGATACGATTGCATGGCAGGAAACGGGCGTCATGCTGCCAAGAAAATTCTGCCCCATTCTCTATCGTAAAACTAGTCTGCTTGCCGCCAAGCTGCCAGACAATATTCCCGGTGGGCTTGTTGATTTTGTAAATTGTCCAAGTATTGCGTCCTGACACCAATATGTCATCGACACTGTCTGTAAGACCGATAGAATTTAAATGAAAGGCATCCCATACGTTATTGCTGGAAGTTGCGCTTGATGCAGGTTCAAAAGAATCTGTGAGCGGTATATGCTCAAGTGCATCCCAAAAAAAGACAAGCTTGTTTGTATGCAGATCGATTTCCTGGATCGCAAAATCCTGAATAAACCCATCTTTAGGCCCTCCATAAGGAGTTAAGTCCATCGGCACTTGTTTGGTTGAAAGAAATAATGCAGTATTTTTCGGAGTAAGAAGAAATTCATGAATATCCGAGATAAAACCTTTTTTCGCCGAGACTGTTTTAATGACCTTGTAAGTGTTGTCGAGGATGTAATAACAGGAGCCTGATTCAGAAGACCCTGCAGGCACATTGGTATAAGCCGGCGGCGTGGCGAGGGTGCCTTGCCAGAAAGTCAGGACTGGTTTGCGGTTAAATGTTTGCATCCGAAAAACGGTATTCATTAAATTGGGGGTGCTTAGAGGACGAAACCATACAGGATTACCTTCATTATCCAAAATCAATGACCCAGATTGTCCCACCATGGCAACATCTGAAAAACCGTAGGGGGCAAGAAATATCAAACCCGATGATGTGCCGGGTTTAAACGTAGTCACGGTAATTTTCATCGGGTGCAAATTGGGTTCGCTGACGAAGCTCCAAACTTCCGATGAATGAATGATGGGATCAGGAGTTATAAAGCCGGTATTGGAAGGATAAGGGATCGTTCCGCATCTTTTACAGGTACGCGGAGAGCGAAGACCTGCTTCAGACAATATGTTCTTTGTTTCACACAGAAAGTCATCATAACATTTTTCAAGCCGGTCCGATGAAAAAAGAGCACCAGCACTGAGGAATACGAAGCAACAAACATAAAAAGATGCTTTCAGAAATGATGCAAAGGCAGATCTAAAATTCATAAATTTTCCTGGATAGAACATAATCTCAAGGTTATCTTGATAGGCTAAATTAAAGTATATATTAAAGAAGAGCAATTGAGTCCATACAATTTTTTGTCAGCATAAGGCGAAAGCAAGGGGATTTCTACTTGTTCTTCCTTGTTTTTTATAGACGCATATTCATTTTCTGTTGCCCCTTCTTTTGACGCTTACGTTGCTGTTTATGTTGATCAAATTTAAGAAAAAACTTTAATCATAATAGTCTTTGGTTTATGGTTGAACTTCCAAATGGAGTAGCAGGGGTTATTTTTATCCTCCTAAGGCACATAGACGATTTAATGGTAATTTATGCCAATCTTAAAGCTGTTATTCAAGTTATCGTAGAGAGGTCTGGAATTGTATGAACTTGATAAAACTAATTATTGCATGTTTTTTATTCTTTATTTGTGCAAATCCTCTGATTGCAGCACCAGTGATCACCTCTGTGAGCCCCTCTAATGGCTCCATCAGTGGAGGAAATGTTATCACTATTACTGGCAGTGGTTTTTCTGGAGCTACTGCAGTAGACTTTGGATTCAGGCCTGCAACGGTTTTTAATGTCGTTACAGATAGTTCCATTTCGGCTATGGTACCTGCAGGGACATCGGGAACGGTCGATATTAAAGTGACTGCTGCTAGTCAAACCTCAGCTAATACTCGTGCAGATTTCTATACATACACGGAATCCTCATGGAAGGGTATCATTTCTGGAATAAATCAAGATGCCATCACGCTTTTTGATACCGCGACAAACACTATCGATAGAACCATACCGCTCCCTGCTGACTCCCTCGCTGCAATTATTACTCCAGATGGCACGACAATTTATGCCGCCGACTCTGACCAGGCTAATGTAAATGTGATAGATGTTGCAACCAACACAATCATTGGAAACATTCCTACCCCTGTGGCAGGGACAGGTGCATTTGACATTATCGTGAGTCCTGATGGAAAGAGAGTTTACATTTCTAATAATAGTTCAGGTTATGTAACCGCTATTGATACCACATCCAATACTGTGGTAGCAGATATATTTGTCGCAATAAATTTGGGCCCATTATCTATCACACCAGATGGAAAGACCGTATATGTAAGTAACTTTTCCTTCGGAAATGTAACGACCATTGATACAGCGACTAATACAGTAGGTACGAGTATAGTAACAGGTGCAATACCAGGTATGATAGCTATCACAACGGATGGGTCAACAGCTTATGTGGCAAATTCTGGAAGTGATACCATATCGATTATTGATGTAGCCACGAATATTGTTATTAATACGATAGTTTTTCCTGCAGGATCAGGTCCTTATGGATCATTTATCATTCCAAATGGTCAAACGATGTACGTGGCTAATATAAATAATGACACGGTAAGCGTTGTGGATATTGCTACCAATAGCATCGTTGATACTATCCCTTTTCTCGCAGGATCACGGCCTTTCTGGGTTGTTTCTACACCTGACAGCAAGAAAATTTATGTGATAAATGAAAACACAGATGATGTAACACCGATAGATGTAGCAACTAATACCGCCGGGCCATCTTTTGCGAATATCATGGGCCAGATTCAAGATATTGTTATGTCACCTGATCAAGCACCCGTCGCCTCTTTTTCTGTAAATGTGGGATCTTCAGGACTGCCAACTCAGTTTAACGCTTCAGCTTCCATTTCACCTATTGGGACCATTTCAAGTTATGCCTGGGATTTTGGTGATGGAACAACATTAATTACAAATACACCAATAGTTAACCACACATACTCCTCTACAGGTTCATTTAACGTCATGTTGACGGTTACAAATTCTGCCGGCACCTCTACGTCTAAAGTTTTTTCTAGCCGTTTTATGAGTAATAACGGTGGTCCAACCGCAAATCTTTCTCAAAGTATTAACATTCCTCCATCTCCTCCATCTCCCCCATCTCCTCCAACACATGCAAAAGGTTTTCAAAGGTCCTGTAGATATCTAACCCAGACCGATCTTATTAATGTCATCAAATGGAGTCCTCCGTCCAATGGAGAATTGCCCGTAGCGTACCGAATTTACCGTAATGCAGCTTTGACTGATCTTGTCGCAACTATTCCTGCTAGTAAGAGGTTAAAATTTGAAGATCACAACCGTAAAAAGAAAAAAACCTATACTTACTTCATTGTATCAGTAAGCGCAACAGGAACGATATCGTCCCCTGTTTCAGTCACTATAAAACCTAAAAAATAGAAAATTATTTTTTCAATGTCGCTATTTTTAACACAAAAAGGTTATATGAAAATAATGAAATATTGTAGATTTTTTTTGGTTTTTACCCTATTTTGGATGTCTATAAATGTAGAAGCCTCCTGCTCATCAGAATTTGAAGTTGAAGCAAAAGTCTCAGCATTTTTTCCTTCCTCTAAAATCATCAGGCGCATCTATTCTGATGTAATACCGTACTATGAATTAGAGATCGCTCAACGATTTTGTAACGACTGGCAAGTTTGGCTGGGAGCTGGATATCTTTCAAAAGATGGCCATGCTATCGGTTGCAAGAACAAGACAAGTTTTCGTCTTATACCAGTCACTTTGGGTTTAAAATACCTTTGTTCGGTAAATCATTGTATGGATCTTTATACAGGAGCCGGTGCTTGCTGGAGCTTTCTTAAAAACAAAGATCATTCACCATTCGTCCACAAAAACATTTCAAATGAAGCTTTAGGCGGTATATTTAAACTAGGATTGATCTATCGTGTTAAAGAAAATATTTTTATAGATATTTTCACTGAATATCTTTATCAGCATTTTTCCTTTAAGCGTCATTATGAAGATCATTACACTTTAAGACATAATATTAATATGAGTGGATTTAAAGTAGGTGGGGGCCTTGGTTTTATTTTTTAATTAACCGCCTCTAAATCCATTGTCATACATATGACAAAATTCAGGAGTTATTTTGTTCTAAATTTCAATCCATCTGTAGCAACAATTTTTAATTCCCCATTATCATGTACTTCCAGTACGATAACAGAACAATTACCAAGATCAAATGAACGATATTCTACATCATAACCGCGAAAAGCTGAATCAGCCATAAAGATAGATTTCATCACACCATTATGAGTTGTAATTAGTACATTTTTGCCTAATTGATCTAGTCTGATATTCCTGATAAACTCATCGACTCTATAATAAATCTCTTGCATACTTTCAATGTTCAAAACCGCTTTGTAAGCGAATTTTTCAGCAAAAGTCGAAAGCATGGGGATTTCTTGTTCTTCCTTGTTTTTTATAGGGGCATATTCATTTTCTGTAGCCCCTTCATATAGTCCATACCATTTTTCATGAAGACGTTCATCTTGATTGATTGGGAAGGATAAATTTAATTTGGATAGTATTGTTTTCGTGGTTTGCAGTGCGCGTAATGTGGGCGAGCTAAAAAATGCGTGAATTTCAATATTGGATAACTCAAGTGCCGCACCTATTTCTTGAGCTTGCTTTTTTCCTTGATCTGATAAAGCAGTTTCAAGAGTGCGGCCGGCCATACTTTTTTCTTTATTGCTTTTAGATTCGCCATGACGTACAAATATCAATCGTGTAATATTTTTATTTTCATCTATTTGTTTCAAATAATCAAACGCAGAACATGCGATGGTTGGAATATTGTTAAACTGAGCTTCTGTTTTTACTAAAACTTGGACTTCGGGAAATATTAAGGTTGTATCACTAGCATTTACCACTAGAGTCACAAAAACCACAAATATGAAAAATAAACATTTCACGTATATCACCCTCTTATATTTTGATATTTATGTTGATTGTATGCTTCAATGAATTTTTAAGTCAAGATGCCTAAAAAAAAGTCTCTCAGTTAAGATGAGCTTCTCTTGCAAGGTAGGTCATGTGATCTTCGTGAACGTTCGACTGTGGGAGATGGCTCTTGCACCTGTTTCAAAGGTTTAGCACCAATAGGCAGCGCCTTTTCAATATGCAGAGATGTTCCTGCCTTTTCTAGCAGGGACTGTAGGCGGAAAAACTCTGAACACCAAATCGTTTCTCTATCACGATCCTGAGATGCTTTAGAAGCATCGTTGAATGGCTCAAAGGAAACAAGCTGCACTTGCACTCTTTCAGCGCCTTCAACAGCCCCTAGTTCAACCCCGTAACCTTTTTCGTTAGGTTTTCTAACAACAATGCGCCCATTTTCAGCCCATGCCGTAGCCATATTTTCCCGTATCTCATATCCGAGCTCAGATAACCCTTTCAGGATTGCTGTTCTTCTGAACTCTCCTGCCATGCCCTTCGTTTCTTCTTTAATCAGGGCAATGCCTTTATCATGGAGCAGTTTACTTGAGGAGATATCTTCAGAATCGATAGCAGTTGTGATTAACGTTTTGAGGTCTTTAGCCTGCTTAGATTTGAGTCTATGCAATTCGTTCCGAATTTCTCGCATGGATGCGATCGCTTGATCTTTCGCTTTTCTTTCATTAGAGTGGGCAACTAAATCCAGAATGAGAGAGTCTGTTAAAAGAGACCGTTGGCTTGCTGATGATCCTCTTGAGATTGAAGCAATGCGATCCAAGAAGGGTTTGACAGATGATTTATCCTCAGTTGCTTCCAGTTCTGCTATAAGTTTATCCAATCGATGATCTTTTTCTAAGGATTTGGCATCCTGGTCTCTGACTTTCCACTCTGCTAGAGTTTGGAGCTTCTCCCCCTCTGCCAACTTTTTAGAGAGCTCTTTTTGTAAAGGGGTCATGCTTTTTTGATCCTTTGCACTCATCGTATATTCAGTCAATGTTCGGCTTAAGGTCGCGTTCATCTTAGCGAGTTCTTCGTCATTTGCTGTGAGTGATGATGCAGCAATGGCCAAGAGCTCTTCTGGGATTTGTCGTTGTATGGATTTAAATGTCGATATGAGGGTTTCTGCAGAATATTGTAGCCGTCTTCTCATGTGACGTTTTTGTTCTGCTTTGGCAATAGCTTCGTCTCGAATGCGATTGTTGTCTCCTTGCAGAAAGGCAATTTCGACAGAGCATTGTTTTTGCACGTCAAGAAACTGCTCTCGCTCGAACATTTTATTGATGGCAGAAAGCCTTTTCTCTACGACCTGTTCTTCTTCGGCAATTTGGGCATCATGTCTAGACGCATACTTGCGCCATTGCTCGATCGCATCTTGAAGGGCATCCATTCGGCCTTTGCAAATGGACATTAATTCTTGTTTGGTAACAATACGTACAACCTTAGGGCCGCTCATTCTCTTTTATCCTCAGAATCAGATTGAATAGATTCTCCTGCAAGCATGACTCTCAAGGCTTCTTCGAGCATCTTTTTTAAACGTTCCATCTCTTCATTTCTCCGATGATACCATGCATAACTAGTCACTCTATGGACATGCGGGATTCCCATGCGCAGGACCTTAGGACGCCAAACTTCACGGGCTCTTGCTGTTTCTAAAACAGGGTGACAATGAGCATCGCACTCAATGCCGATGCCAAAACGGTTTTTCTCAGGGTCTTCGATCACAAAATCCAATCCAAAAGCATCATTTTCTTTGATTGCGAATGGGTTGAGCCCAAGACTTTTGATGAAAGCAGCGACTGATCGAGTGAAACCATCCTTGTCGGCATTTGAGATCTCTTGTGTGGAAGAGTTTTCAGAAGCCATTCGATCCAAAGACTTTCGGGCAGCTTCTAGAGATCCATCGCTGAGTTTAGAGGCGTAGTCAAAGTAAGCTTGAAGGTAATCCTTTGAGTTTTTAGGGCCTTGGCTGTTGGATAAAGCATCTGAGATTTCATTAATGGGTAAGGAAGTGATCAGGATGATCTTCTCTCTCGCTCTCGTGATAGCCACGTTCAAACGATGTTCACCTCCTGTTTGGCTGAGAAGACCGAATTGTCTTCTGAAGACCCCTTGCTCATCTCTTCCGAAGGTCGAGCTGAAAATGATGACATCTCTTTCGTCCCCTTGAACGTTTTCAACGTTTTTAACAAAGAAGCTCATGTCTTCTCCACCTTGCTGACGCTCTCGTTCTTGATCCAAGGCCTCCCGGAAGGATGCATTTTGATCAGCTCGTTCGGCAAGAACGTCTTCGATGAGATCCGCTTGCTTGACGTTAAAGGTCACGACACCAATGCTGGGCCTTTCTGGTGAAGACCAGCGTTCAGCTAATACATCGACGACCCTTTCCGCTTCTTCCCGATTGGTTTGGTTTGCATAGACTCCATTGACTCGTATCATTTCAATAGGACGAATGTTTTGAATCACATTCTCTGGGTGTCTGACAGGGACGCTTAACTTATTGCCATAGAAAGCTGCATTTGAAAAGGCAATGAGCTCGCGGTATTTTGAGCGATAGTGGATTTGTAGCATGGATCTTGGTAAAACGGTTTTTCCAAGAGCTAACAAATCCGAACAATCTTTAATTTCTCTTCGATTCCAGGTATCTTCCAGAGTTTCCCTTTCCGCCTCACTGATCATATCGTCCATGTCTTCATTAATCGGTGTTTCCTCATCGTCACTGATTCGTTTCATGAAGACGTTCGTCGGAGGCATCTGTTTCTCATCTCCGCTGATGACGGTTCGTTTTGCTCGATAAAGCGTTGGAAGGGCATTTTCTATAGGGATTTGGCTTGCCTCGTCGAAAATAATCACGTCAAACATGCCAGCTCTTAAAGGAAGCAGCTGGCTTGCCGTGTCTGGATTCATTAGCCAGACTGGACGGAGACGTCCAAGCCCCATATCCCAACCACGTTCAATGACTTCGCGAAGACGACGAGCTCTTGGACCTCTTAGGCGAGTGATATCCTCCCAATCTTCAACCCTGACGTTCTCAATATCCAAGCTGAAAGCCAAGAACTTCTGGTTCAATTTCCTCATTTTAGTCATTGATTTGTCGAGCGTTTGGATTTTGCGCGAAAGTTCTTTTTGAGCAAGACGTAAAATTGGAAAGCTCTGTTCGATTCGGTCTTTCCAAGCAAGTCGCCCTTCACGAGCAATAATTCGTCGGACCACCTTTCCTAGTTCCTCTGAAGGATATTCCTTCAATTCTTTGTCTTTTTCTCGGAGGGTAGCAAAGATTTTTAAGACCTCTGGTGAAAGATTAGGAGCTTGCAAGCGGAATTCTTGGTAAGGAAGCAGGGACGGTAATCCCTCAACTAAGAGTTGAAGATCGTAGAGATTGGATCGATTATTCTGAATGTTGGCTTGGCAAAGCTCAGACAACTCTTCAGAGAAAAATGGTTCAAGCCTGTCCAAGGCATCGACACTCTGAGATCTAACCTGATCTAAAATTGCTTCTCGAAGCGGCCGCTGCTGCAGTTCAAACGTTGCCGCGTTCTGAAGTTGTACGATTCTTTCATGGGTGGGGTTTTCCTTGAGATCAGTCATGACCTTTTGCATCCACTTGCAGTGCAGATAACGGACAGGATTAAGACGGCTTAGGAAGGAGACTGGTGCGGTCGCACTCTTTGCCCATCTGAGCCATTTTTTCAGGATCGGGATAGGCATCTGAATGAGGTTGGGAAGTAGGTGAGAGTCATGTTCCTGCCGGATAGATTCGTCTCGTCTTTTTTCCTTATCAATAAATCCAAAAAGAGAGCTGGTAAATTCATTGACTAAAGCAGAATCGGGAGAGAAAAGCCTGAGCTTTTCTAAAGGGTTGCCTTCAAAAGAGGATTCAAGCCAAATCCCAGCGATCGGAGAGCAGATTTCTTCCATGCCTGAGAGCTGTTTCTGATCGAGATCTTTAAACAGTCTTCTTAGGGCAGGGACATCAACAAGCTTGATTGCTTGGTCTTCTAAGTCGATTAATTGTCCTAGGAGGATTCGATAGCTTAACCCTGTCGTTTCATCGATTGTATGGATCGCAGCATGATGCTTATCGATTTCCTTTTCCAATTTTTCGATTTTCTCAGCGAGCTCTTCCCGCTCACGTTCCACATTCTCCGCGCGGTAGGCTCTCATCGCTTGCCCAATCCCCTCGATTTGAGTTCGGAGGTTTTGTAAAATGGACGTGCGATCTTTATTGACGTGGGTAATATAGAAATAGCGGTTTTTAAGTCCTTCCGCATCGAGTCTTTTTGCGAGGACTTCTAGGGCTGCAGATTTTTGACATACAACGAGAACTGTCTGTTTGCGACCGATGCAATCTCCAATGATATTGACGATCGTTTGACTTTTGCCCGTTCCTGGAGGGCCTTCAATGAGCAGCCCTGGAGCTTGTCGCGCGCGGAAAACAGCCTTTTCTTGAGAAGGGTCGCTCTCCATCGTGAAGAAGCGATCTTTTTCAGGAATCAAAGGCGACGAGGGTGTAGGAATAGGATCTTTGTTCACTCGCAGTGCCGTTTCTAATCCCGTTCCAACCGGTGACTCTTTCCTCATTTGACGTAGATCTTCTCCAATGGCCTGACCCATAAATTCAGCATGGAAAAGAACTGCAGAGCAAACGACTTGCCTGGTACCATCTTTCACTTTGTAGTCACTGTCCGGCAAAGCGCATAGCGTTCTTTCTCTTGGATCTGCTAGAGCGCCAAAAGCATCCATCACGTCTCTGATCCGGATCGCAGACCTTCCTAATAGCTCCTTAGCAGTTTCTGCCCATCTTTTTGCTTCTTCAGGACCAATCATTCCCGTAAATGCTGGATTCACCCGTATTTCTTCTCTATCACGGTCAAAAAAAATGGAGACGCGATCTCTGTGCTCCATCTCAATTTTAATGGGCCAAAGTAGGATGGGGGCTATTCTTGGCTTCTTTTCTGTGATCTCTGCACGATGATCTTTCATGACAAGGAATGGGAATCCGAGGTAGAGGCTATCGATCCCTGTATCTCTCCTGTATGTGTTTGCATGGTTGACGAGATGGCGCAGTCGTCGCTCAAGATTTATATCATCTTCAAAGGCGACTCTATTGATTCCTACAGGAGCCTCTATTCTGCTAATCAGATGTTCAAGAATAGAACTTGCCGTTGGTGTTTCGCCCGCAACTCCTGCTAGGTCAACCCGAGAGTTAGACTTCCCAATCAGCATTCTGACAAGAGGGCCTCTTTGCGCAAGACTTGCCGTTCGCTTTTCAAAAAAATCAAGAATCGTAGAGACATATTGCTGGCGAGGAGGCTCTTGCCAGGTCTGTCTTGGGATGGATAGGAGCACCAGAGCGCGAAGCAATGAGATTCTGCGCTCAATCCTGAAGTCATCGGCCCATTCATCGACTCGAACGATCCCACATCGAGCGTAATTGGCCGTCCTTTCTTCGATTTCACGATAAAGGTCCCTTCTTGAAACTTCAAACCATTCTCTTGCAGCCACATCTTCATAGCTAGAGACTTCAGCTTGAGCAGCAACGGCTTTAGCCTGACAAAGAATTTGTTCAGCTGGTTGATAGTATTGAATCGCAGCTCCTAAAAGAACCATCAAGTCTTCGTCGGTCATCTTCGGGCGATCCATCAATGAATTCAGTCCGCCATGATCCGAGCCTGGGTAGAGCCGGCGAAACATTGTCCACTGTCTCTCAAGGTTTGAACGCGATGGAGCGAGAGCAAGGAGTCTGAAGCTTTCCTCATTAAGTTCAATTTCAAGAGCCTTAGCTCTTTCACGAGCTCTTGCCTCACGGTCATGCAGATCGCAAAGATGTCTCTCTCTATTCATTTGGCGGAGATGTCCGATGAGAGGGCCTGTGATGAGTTCATTGCCTTGAACTGGGTTTTGGAGCATCCAAGAGCAGGTGACAATCTCCCCTTGAACAATCAGCGGCAAACTCGGATTCATCCACATCAGAGCTAGACCATGCCTAAAGTCTTCATGGATTGAATCTATTGAAGATGTGAGTCGAACTCCAGCAACGATTTTGGGGTCAGCTTTCCTGTCTTCTAACCAAGTGGCAATGACACCCCGGAAGAGAAGATCTTTTGCATGTTCCCAGTTCGAGGCTTCAGCTGCTATTAAGGCATATCGTTTAGGGCAGGTGTAGGAAAGGTCTTTGAACTCTAAACTTGGACCGCTTTTGGCTTCTTCAGGTTTAGTATCAGAAGGAGTCTCAACAGGCTCTCCTGCTAACCAACTTTGTACTTGTGACCACTGCCAGCGTTGATCGGTATCTGAAGCTAACAAACCTCGAAGGAGTAGGCGGATAGATGGATCAATGCCCTTAGGAAGAGAAATCCCTCTGGTGACGACGTGAATACGGAACGCCTTTTCATTAATGCCTTCAAAACAGGAGCCGTTAGTGATGAGCTGAAGAATGATCATCCCTAGACTCCACCAATCTGATGCCGCACTAATCCCTCCAGCGATCACCTCAGGAGCTGTATAACAAGCTGAAATAGGCTGTTTAATGACATCAAGATCAAAAGTCGAAAGATGGCTATAGTGGAAGCCGCTTAGCATCACATTCAGAGGATCTTGGTGGACAATGAAAATATTCTCAGGTCGGAGGTTCCCATGTCGCAAGCCATATTCTGAAAGAGAAGACAAGATTCTCCCGATGGATTTCACGATTTGCTGAATCGTTGATAAATCTATAAAAGTAGATTGAAGATCTTGCAAGGTGGGGTGAGAAACGAAATCTGTCACTTCATATCTTCGGCATTCCCATACACCATGCGCCAAAAGCTCTGGGGCGTAGTCTTTTGGTAGTCGTTTTAAAATTTCATAAATGCCAGGTTCAGGATGGGTCTCAGGGAAATATAAAGTCAGATGAGCGCTTTGTCCATGCTTTTCAACAATAAATCTATCAAAAGGTTCATTGCCAATTTCAAGCTGATCAACGATCGTCCATCCATCGATGATCGTTTCCTCTTCTTGAGAGAAGGGCTCTTGATTGGTGGAGCAGGATTCTGCTGCACCAGTCGCCCCACATGTAAAACACATCTCATCATAAGGATCTAAAGGATGACCATTAAAACAAAGGCGCGTGTGCGATGTTGGGGTTCGCATTTCAAGAACTTGATCAACTTGACCCGGAAGTCTCAGCGGTTCTTGTGTGAGATCCCATGTGCAGTTTCCGCAGAGCACCTCTGCAGCAGGGCGCTCTTCTCTACACCCCGGGCACTTACGGACATGAAGTATCATCGATCTTCCCCCTGACAGAGCGTTCGTCCTGTGTAGTGACAGCAAGATGGCCCTCTTTTGCTAAAATCGTCTTCAGGCGCCGCATATCATCGCGCCTAGGAATACCTGCAAGCCAAATGACTCCAGCTTCATCAAACATCATATCAAAAGTTTTATCCGATGACTTAAGGACTCGATCGAAAGGACGGAATCGCGTTTCTCCTAGAGGAGTCAGACAGTGGAGTCGTTGGTTATCGCTTCCGCGCAAAGCAACAGTTTGCGAGGTATTTTCTTCGTACGGATCTGAAATTAAGGCGTCGATTGTCCCCTGACAATTTTGTACGATGGGGGCAATCTTCTCAAAAGGATGTCCGCTATAAACGAGAATGTCGATACTCGTCTTAGAACGAATCTGTTTCAGAAGATCGATGAGAGCTTCAGGTTGATCAAAGGGTTCCCCACCAGAAATCGTGATTCCCTCAGCTTCCTGAAGCCATGGAGAGATCGTATTCATCATTTCATCGACAGACACACCCCCTTTTCCAGTTCCCCATGTGTCAGCTGAGACACACCCCTTACAACGAATAGAGCATCCTTGAAACCAGATCCCAACACGGTGATCTGGCCCCAATGTTGTGACCGGAAAGTGGATCCTGGAAAGGTAGAGCATCATAATATCGCACTCTCAGTGCTGAGCGTAAATTTTGTGACCTTACCAGATTCAACGGAACAAATAGAAAGCTGACTCCCCGTTTCGATGTTCTCATCGAAAAGAGATCGAGAAAGAGGGTTGACAAGATGGGTTTCAATTTTATTTCGAATTCCCCGCCCTCCATTCGATAAATCCTCTAAACAAAGCTCTCTAAGCGTCTGCAGAGCTACTGGATCGATCGAGATATCGATGCCTTGAGATCCTTTTAGATCTGATAGCACGTGATCGACCATGCTCTTGAAAATTTGCTCTGCGATGTCTTCGCGAATGAAGTCGAATACGATGACATTGTCTCCGATTCGGTTGAGAATCTCAGGGCGATTGAGAGTCAGTTTGAAATGCTTTTCGATTTCTTCGCGGATACGCTTTTGGATGGTTTCAAAAGAATCTTCTGAGGAAACGGTTGCTTTTCTTTCCCCCGTGATGTCGGTTTGATAGAGTCCTAGGTTTGATGTAAAGACGATAAACGCCTCTGTGAAATAAACTCTCTCTCCTCTTCCTGACGTCAGGACACCGTCATCTAAAATCTGGAGAAATTTATCGAGAATTCTTGGATGTGCTTTTTCGATCTCGTCAAAGAGAACAACGCTAAAAGGTTTTTCTCGAATCGCATTGGTCAATTCTCCACCCATGTCATAGCCCACATAGCCTGGAGGCGCTCCGATTAAACGTTGATCGGAATGTTCAGCACTGAATTCAGACATATCAAAGCGGATGTAAGCGCTTTCGTCGCCAAATAAAAGGCTTGTAATCGATTTAGCAAGCTCCGTCTTCCCTACTCCAGTCGGTCCTGCTAAAAAGGCAACGCCGCGAGGACGTCCACCGCGCCGAGGAGCCCCAACCCCAGTCACTGCCCGTTTAATCATATCAAGCATATGATCCACTGCATGATCTTGGCCTTTGACCCTTTCCATAATGAAATTCTGTCCATCGCGAATTTTTTTCCGGTCGAGCTTTTGCCAGGGATCTTCGGAAACCCCCACCTTATAGCGACGCACAGCTTCTCCAATCTTAGCGTATCCTAATTTCTCCTCACGGCAAAGTTGCGCGATTAACATCAGATCGGTGAGAAGGAGCCCTTCAGTATTGTCTACAAAGCTTTCCACAGCATCATCTTTTAGCTGAAGCGAAGACTCTTTTGCTCCATCAAGGGATTGAATCAAAGACGCCGCCAGAACTCGACGCCTCTGACGATCAGGGTTGGGAATGGGGATATGGCGAATCTTAGAGTTATTGAGGGTAAACCAATCGGGCATATCTCCCTCCTTTTCAACGATCCATAACACAGTATTCAAAAATGGTTTAGACGGTGTCCCATGGGCGCGAACGCGAGCTTCCTGAGAGCGAATGAATGCCCGTGTAAAAAGACGGTGCTCATTATCGCTAAGATCATTTGGGTGGATGATAAGCCGCGATGCGAAATCAACAATTAAAGCTAAAGGCTCACCGTTCCATGCAATCAACTGTTCTAGGACCCGTTCGAAAAGATCAATACCCGATGGAGCACACCCATTGACTGGCTGAAGCCCCAGCTGTTTCATGACGGTTTCAGCAGATTCATCACTAGACGAAGCTGACAGCCAGTCAACGACTTTAAATCCATTAATGAAGTCGTAACTCAACACATGGGTGTAGCCATAGGATAGGAGTTCTGTATTCAGATAGGAAGAAAGTGTGCGTACAATAGCTCCATGTGACTGATCTTCAATTTGGAGATCACGTACATTCCCTGAAAGGACAAACTGACTTTTCAGTGGCAAAAAGCGAATAAGGTCTCGCAACCATTTTGATTTTCTATTTTCCAAATCTTTCATCATACACATTTTCAAGTCGGAATTTTACTTTAAGAAATACTACGATTTTGTTAATCAATAGTCACTAATAATAAACATTCTGTGGTTTATTCTCAATGACATCATCAATTCTGCCATGCTGTCGTCCAGAACTGGCGATTCGCGTATCAAATGAATCGTCTTGAATACGTTAATCATTTAGAACACCCAAGCGACATTGCCCCTCATATAAATAAGTAACACTACCTAGAGCCATTTCCACCATCTTTCCTATCCTACCCATCTTGTAAAATTAACAGGATGGGGAGGATAAAAAGGAGAGGGCAGGATAGTGTGTTACTCAGGAATGCGAAAGCCCTCGAACGTCTCGCAACTTTTCTTGCGGATTTAAAGATTTGCCTGCTATGCTCGTTCCAAACTTAGGAGGATTTATGGTTGCAACTCTCATTCATTCGTTATCTTTTGAATCTTCAAAAAAAGAGGTGTTCTTTTCGATTTTGCAAGTTCTTGCAGCTTCTTTATTTCTGGCTCTTTGCTCTCAGATTAGTATGCCCCTTTATTTCAGTCCTGTCCCATTATCAGGGCAGACATTTGGCATGATGTTTATCGGGGTTAGCCTGGGGAGTCGTAAAGGATTGCTTAGTGTACTTGCTTATCTTATTGAAGGAAGCCTTGGATTGCCTGTCTTTGCAGGAGGGAGTTTCGGGCTAATGTGTTTATTCGGTTCATGTGGAGGGTATTTTTTAGGATTTCTGCTTCAGGTATATCTCGTAGGTTGGTTTACTGAGCGACAAACTTCATTTCAAGTCACAAAGACATTGCCCATTTTGCTCCTCTCTTGTCTCTGCCAACTCGGACTTGGAGTCTTGTGGCTTTCGTTATTTGTTCCTTTTGAATCAGCGATGATAATGGGATTCACCCCCTTTGTATTTGGTGAAACGATTAAATCGGTTTCAATCGCACTTTATTTACAAATGAAGCATAAGCATTCATGAAAAAAATCTTAATTTACAAAGATGATGGAGCCGATAGTTTTTGCATCGCCTCCCTCTTATCTGCATTAAAACATGAAAAAATCGATCAAAAATACCACCTTACATGGGCAAATAAAGATCTTTTTCAAGGAACAGATTGGCAAAAAGAGACCCACCTAGTCATTTTTCCAGGGGGGCGTGATACCCCTTATCATCAAGCCTTAAAAGGCTCTGGAAATCATCACATTAGAGATTTTGTTGAGAAAGGGGGGAATTTTTTAGGTATCTGTGCTGGGGGCTATTATGGAAGTGCAATGGTAGAATTTGAGCAAGGCGGTCCCTTAGAAATTTTTGCTACGAGAGAATTAAAATTCTTTCCAGGAGTCGCACGTGGTCCAGCTTATGGATTAGGAAAATTTGATTATCAAAGTGGACAAGGGGCTCAAATAGCTAAAATCAATCTAGTTTCATCATCATCTGCTTCATCTTTGACAGCAGCCTATTACAATGGTGGATGTGCATTTGTGGATGCCGAACAATATCACACGACTTCAGTTGTTGCCCGTTATGCGGATATTGAAGAACAACCAGCTGCTATCGTAAAATGTCAGGTAGGAACCGGATGCGCTATCCTGTCTGGGGTTCATCCTGAATATAGCGCTTATCATGAATGTACAAAAAAACACATTAAAGGATCACTTTTTTTGGCATTAAAGCAGATAGAAAGAGAGCGTCGCACTCTGTTCTCAAGCCTTTTAAACCACTTTTCTCTAAATTAAAATAACTAAATTTTAGCGCAGAGCCTGCGTACAAATAAATCAGGCGTCTTTTTTCGAAGTAGTCCTTTAAGCGATTCAAGTTCTTTTTCCCTGCCAATAAATTTTGTCATATATCCTTACCCTTATTTTATCTCCCCAAAAAACGTAATTGCAATTTTAGGGGCTATTTTTTTCTATTAAATTTCCCCTAAAATTGCAATTACGTTTTTTGGGGAGATGATTGTTACACACGATCACAAATTCGAGTTTGAATTCCCTATACTTTAAATTATTTGATTCATTAACCTAGCTACTTATGACTCAAAATCAGCTTATAGATAAATTCCAGAGGGTGCACAACTACCTTAGAGTGTCTCTTACCGATGCTTGCAACTTCCGTTGCCAGTATTGTGTGGCTTCCTTTGGAGAGAGCCATCATCCATCCCCTCACTTAATGAGTGCCGAGGAAATAGAAGGGATCGTTGGCATTTTTGCCGAGATGGGCATCGAACGAGTGCGCTTCACCGGTGGCGAGCCTCTGGTCCGAAGAGATGCTCTCGACATCTTCCAGCGTATCGGACGACTTCCTCTAAAGCTTTCCCTCACCACCAACGGTTTCAACCTTGAAAAATTTTTGAGCTGCTTTAAGGAGATAGGTCTCAGATCGATCAATGTCAGCTTGGACACATTACACCCCGAAAAGTTTTTGCAGATTACCCGAATAGACGGTTTTAATCGAGTGAAAAACAACATCGACACACTACTGAAAATGAATTTTCATGTAAAACTCAATGTGGTGGTGATGAATGGCTTCAACAACAGTGAGCTCTGTGACTTCGTTGCATGGACACAGAACGTCCCCATCCAGATCCGCTTCATCGAGTTCATGCCCTTCAAAGGCAATGCATGGGAGAAGGAAAAGGTCTTCAGCCTCAAACAGATGCTGGAAGAGATCGGTACAAAGTTTGAATTCGAAAAGCTCCATGATCACCCCAATGACACCGACAAAAAATACCAGGTGAAGGGTTTTATGGGTTCCTTCGGGGTGATCAGCTCGGTCACAGAACCCTTCTGCAGCGGCTGCAACCGTCTTCGCATCACCGCCGACGGAAAGATGAAGAACTGTCTATTTTCGCAGAGCGAGACAGACCTGATCACAGCCTATCGGAAAGGGGAGGATATCCGCCCGCTGATCAAGCAGACTGTGGAAGCTAAATTTGCCGGCTTTGGCGGACAGGAGCTCAACTCCCAGATGAATAACCGTTCAATGATCTCAATCGGAGGATGATATGATCGGCGTCGATGAAGCCGCACAACTGATTAAAAGCCATACACCAACGTTTAAGTCAGTGAAGATAGCGACCGACCAGGCTGTTGGATTGCTTTCCGCCTTTGACCTTCACGCACCCTTTTCCCTTCCCCCCTTTGTTCAATCCTCCGTCGATGGATATGCGATCCGATTTCACGATCTTGATGTCTCCGATGTCCTCTCACTGTCCGATGAGGTGGCCGCCGGCTGTTCCAAAGCCTTCTCCTTAAAGCCGGGTTCTGCCATTCGCGTCTTCACTGGAGCCCCTGTCCCTTTAGGCGCCGACACGATGGTCATGCAGGAGTTTGCCAGACTGAATCCAAAAGGCGTCTCCTTCGACCCCAGACCAGAAAAAAAGGGCATGTATGTACGCGAAGTGGGTTCGCACCTCAAAGAGGGGGACTTGGTCCTTTTAAAGGGGCAGCGCATCACTGCGGCGATGATTGGGCATCTCTCCGGTCTAGGCATCAACGAGGTGGATGTCATCCAAAGACCCTCAGTGGCTGTCGTGACAACAGGAAACGAAGTGATAGAACCTGGCACGCCATTAAGCGATGGCAAGATCTACGACTCCAACAAAGCTACCCTCTCTGCCACTCTAAAAGAGCATGGGATATCTCCGGCTTCGGTAACGCATGTTTCTGACAACCCCGACCAAATTCTTGCAGAAATTGAGAAAGGGTTGGAAAAATGCGATCTCTTGATCATCACTGGAGGAGTCTCTGTCGGCGACTACGACTACGTCGTTCCCATGCTTGAGAAGGCAGGAGTAACAAAGATCTTCCATGGCGTAAAGCAAAAACCCGGAAAGCCGCTCTACTTTGGAAAAAAGGGATCTAAACTGATCTTTGGACTACCTGGAAATCCAGTCTCTACTCTGGTTTGCTTCCATCTCTATATCGCCTCACTTGTGCAAAGCAAAAGCCCCCTATTTCTGCAGTTGCCGCTGGCCAGCGATTTTCATAAGAAGGCAGGCCTCACCCAATTCCTGAGAGGCTTTGTCAATGGTCATCAAGTGGAGATCCTCACAGGACAAGAATCTTACATGCTGCACACCTTCACTAAAGCCAACTGCCTGGTCACAATCCCTGAAGCAATTGAAACAGTCCGCAAAGGAGAACTTGTCGATGTTAGAATCTTTTGACGTCTGGATGGTCATTCTGATGGGATTGATCTCATTGCTTTATGCCTCAGTAGGCCATGGAGGCGCGAGCGGCTTTATCGCTGTGATGGCGCTCTGGTCGATGCCCACCAATACGATGCGGGTCATCGCTTTAGCACTCAACGTGATGGTTTCTTTCATCTCTTTTGTTCATTACTACATAAATAAACACTTCAAATGGCAGCAATTTTATCCTTTTGCCTTGGCTTCTATTCCCGCCGCCATCATAGGTTCAACGATCACTCTAGATCACACCCTCTTTAAAACGTTGCTCGGTATCGTGCTCTTAGCGCCTATTATCAGACTGTCAGTCGCAAGGGATGGTGTACTAGCACTCGCCACAGGCCTAGATAAGGAGTTGCAAGAGGATGGGAGCGGCAGCTTTCGGATCAATTTTAAGGCAGCCGCTGCTGTTGGAGGAACGATCGGCTTTCTTTCGGGGCTGCTTGGCATTGGCGGGGGCATCTTGCTGAGTCCTGTGATTCTCTTCTTTGGATGGGCTTCGGTGAAAGAGACAGCCGCTGTCACCGCCCTATTTACCTTCGCTAACTCCGTCGTGGGCCTGCTTACCCAGCTGCACCACTGGAAAGATTTTGCTTTTTTTCCAGCAGAGAGTGTGCTATTGTTCAGCGTAGTCCTGATTGGAGGATGGTTCGGTTCCTGGTGGGGTAGCGGTCCTGCACAAGAAATCTGGATAAAACGGGCATTGGCATTAGTGTTAGGGATAGCATCATGGAAACTCATCACCGTGTAACCTTTTATGGCATTCTAAAAGAAAAGATAGCGAGTGAACTCTCCTTGAATGTCTCGCTGAAAAATGTGTCCGAGATGCGCTCCTACCTGGAAGAAAATTATCCCATCCTCCGAAATATTCCCTATCTAGTGGCGATCAATAGAACGATCTCATCCCTTGAGAACCCTCTCACACCAAGTGATGACATAGCAATTCTTCCCCCTTTTTCAGGGGGCTAAAGATGTCCCGATATATCCGACAGACCTGCCTTGCAGAATTTGGACTAGAAGGACAAAATCGACTGAAAGAGACATCAGTAGTCGTTGTAGGGGCTGGCGGGATAGGCTGCCCAGTGCTCCAGTACCTTGCAGCTGCAGGTCTGGGGAACATAGGCATCGTCGATGGCGATATTGTTGAGGAGAGCAACCTCCAGCGACAAGTGCTCTTCGGCACCTCCACGCTAGGTGAAAATAAGGCCGCGGCAGCAGCTGCCTACATCAATAATTTAAACCCGCATGTGAACGCCGAAGTCTATTCTTGCCATCTCACAAGAGAAAATGCCTCTTCAATAATTTCCAAGTATGATTTTGTTATCGACTGTACAGACAACTTTGACACGCGATATCTCATCGACGAGTGCTGTGAGGCGTTGAATAAGGCTTGGATCTATGGCGCCATTCACTGTTATGAGGCGCAGGTAGCAATCTTTAACTATCGTGGGAGCCCAACCTACCTTCAACTATTTCCTAAACAGAGTGTTGAAAAGATCCCCGACTGTGCTGATAGTGGAGTCTTGGGGGTACTGCCGGGACTGACAGGGATGTTGCAAGCCACAGAATGCATCAAGTTGATCACGGGGATCGGCGAGCCTTTAGTCGGACAGTTACTTGTTTTCAATGTGTTGACAATGCAATTTGTTACTTTTCCCTTCGCTGTCAAGAAACCCAAGATCTCAGGCCAAAGTAAATGCCCCGTTCATCTGCTTTCTGCCAAGGAATATAGAGATAACGCTGAACGCTACCTTCTGGTTGATGTACGCGAGCCTAATGAGGTGCCGGTCTTCCCTATAGCAAAGCGCATCCCCCTCTCAGAGCTTCACTTAAGGATAGATGAACTGATCACCGATAAAGAGATTGCTTTCGTCTGTCGTTCAGGAAATCGCAGCCGGCAGGCAGCGATGTTGCTAGCTAAGACAAACCGTTTTAACCAACTCTACGCTATCTATGAAACTCTTTACTGAAGGTCCCATCGACCACTCCACAATAACTAAGGCTCTGACACTACTCAGTCACGACTGTGAAAATGGTGCCCACGAGATCTTCTTAGGGCAAGTGCGTTGTGATCGGATCGATGGTCATCACGTTGTTGCAATCGAATACAGCGCTTTTGAAGAGATGGTTGAAGAGCAACTAAAGAAAATAACAGATCAAATCTTTGATCAGTTTCCCATCAAAGCTCTTCATATTCGCCACAGCTTGGGACTAGTCCCGGCAGGAAGCATCTCCTTATTTGTGCTGATCTCTGCCCCGCACAGACAGGCTGCTTTTGATGCCACACGTTCTTTGATCGACAGGATAAAAGCAGAACTTCCGATCTGGGGTAAAGAGATTTTCGATAATCAACATTCTCAATGGAAAGTAAATCGATGATTGATATCACGCAGAAAATTAAGACACAGCGCACTTCTAAGGCAGTAGCAACGGTAAAAGTAGGTAAGAATGAGACGATGGAAGCCATTCGCAACAAAACCGTTCCAAAAGGAGATGTTCTAGAGGTAAGCCGTACGGCCGGCCTTTTCGCCGTCAAGCGAACGGCAGATATGATCCCCGATTGCCATCCCCTCCCTATAGAATATACCAAGATCTCGTTCGAACTGCTTGAAAGAGAAATCAGGATACAGTGTGAAGTGAAGACGATCTACAAGACCGGTGTCGAGGTAGAGGCTATGCATGGAGCTTCCGTGGTCGCACTCACCATCTACGATATGTTGAAACCGATCGACAAAGAGATCGAGATAGGACAGATTAAGCTTCTGGAGAAGTCAGGAGGAAAGTCAGACTACCGCATGAAGGGATCCGGCTTGCGCGCCATGGTGATCGTCTGTTCAGACAGCGTTGCTGCCGGCCAGAAAGAAGACACTTCAGGTAAGATCATCGTCAATCGATTATCAGATCTAGATGTGGACTACCTTGTTCTTCCCGATGATGAAACGTTGATTCGGGAAAAGGTGGAAAGCCTCATCAAGCAGAAGTATGATCTGGTGATTACCACAGGAGGAACCGGCCTGTCGAAACGGGACCGCACCCCCGAAGCTCTGCGTCCTCTGATCAATCGTGAGATCCCGGGATTGATGGAGGCAGCGCGCCACTATGGCCAGCAACGCACTCCCTACGCGATGCTGTCAAGAGGTGTGGCTGGCTTTGCCTCTGATACTCTGATCATCACATTGCCGGGTTCTTCCCGCGGCGTTGCTGAAACGATGGAGGTGCTCTTCCCCTACATCCTTCACCTCTTCCCCATCAAAGAAGGAGCCTCACATTTCTAAACGGCGTTGTTGCATCAATCATTTTCAAAAATTTTTTATAAACAGTTTGTCTTTATTTGGTGAAATTTGACAGAATCAGGATCAACGCAGAGCCTGGGAAAAAAACAGGTTGCCAACAAAGAGAGCTTTATGAAAATTTTTTCTTATCTAATTTTTTCGACTGTATTCGCATCAAGTTTGGGCATGGCTGACGAAATCTCAAATGTACCCAAAGACGAAATTCCAAAAGTACCAGAATTTATGCAGTCTTTTGTCATGGATCCGAGCAAACCTATTCCTAAAGCACAGATTGCTTTTAACAATATGATTGTACTCAATGACAATATGTTTACGATATACGATAAATCGTTAGGGATTTATAGAAACGATTTCCTGAATAATCATCATTTAATCATGGGATTGTTTAGCGGCAAAGGCGGCCGTTTTATTCTTTACCGGCCTGGACAGCCACCTCTGGAGGCAGAATCAGTCCCTCAGGTATACCAGGTAGCAAAATCGATCGGCCATTGCGCCATGGCTACATTTGTTTTATTATCCCCCTATACCGCTAATCCTTCGGTAAACTTGGCGTGGCTGGGAAGTTTAAAAGCTTATCGCACTAATGTGCAAACATCCCTAGATTCGCTGGACACATTGAACCTGCAGCCTGAAGTGCGCGATCTGTTCAGAGAAACTCTCAAACAAATCGCTGTTTTTATGGATACTTGCCTAAAGAACAGCACCTATACTTTTGATGAGCTTGAGTCTTGGGCACGAAATATTAAACCTAATTTGGCTAAGCTAATTGATGTGGCTACAAACGCGCAGGTGAAACACTGGTGGGGTGTGCTAGAGCAATGGAAAAAAATGATCGGTAAAGATTGGGCTAGCACTTATGGTTTAAGTAATTCGATTTATGTCGCTCGTCAGAATAATATCTTGTTTTCAATCCTTGTGCAGTTTTTTGGACAAGAAGCGTTAAACGACCGTCTGATCCTTTTGGAGACCACCGATTTTACGACTACACCCGAATTAATGATGGATGCTTTCATGCGCATCGTATCAGATCGATTGATTGGTGAAGTCTTTTTTAAAAATCCACGTTTAATGGATTTTGAACTCCTCGGAGGCAGTGCACGCAAAGTGATCGAAGCTGAAGCGACCAGTCACGGCTTCAAGGCGATCTTACCGCCCCAAGTTCCATACAACAGTACTGCCTGGCCATGGAAAACTGATCCTAGTACAGGTACAGGGCCGAGTAATATGGATCAAATTCAATGATGACAGGAATTGGTGCTACCAACTCCTTCTTCATCACTAAACTAGCGTTTTTTGGGGGTTCTTAGATGGACGCATCTTATTCTAATCAGTTAATCTTCTGGCTAAATGGCGTCAAAGTGGAAATCTTGAATCCAAATCCCGCTGTAAAGTTAACGGATTATCTGGGCCAAGTGGGGTTGACAGGCACAAAGGTGTCCTGCGGACAGGGAGGATGCGGCGCTTGCACTGTCATGCTCTCGCACAAGAAACCTGATGGCACAACAATCCATCGGCCGATAAATGCTTGTTTGCGCCTGTTATGCACACTGGATGGAATGTTGGTGACGACGACTGAAGGGATTGGCAGTGTTCATAAAGGGATGGATCCTACACAGGTGTGCATTGCGCGATATAATGGAAGCCAGTGCGGTTTTTGCACACCCGGTTTTGTGATGAATACGCATGCATTCCTGCAACAAAAACCTTCAGCAAGCGAGCAGGAGATTGAAGACATTTATGGCGGCAATCTTTGCCGTTGCACAGGGTATCGCCCCATTCTCCATAGCATGCGCACATTAGCTTCTGACTATGACGCTGCCTCAGATAAGACTCAACAATGTCTGATCGATCCAAGTTTTTATGTTCATTTTAAGAAAGAGATGACGCCAATTAAATTGGAAGAGCTTCCTGACTATAATCCCTCCCCAAGGGCCATTCATTTTAAAAGCACTGATCACCAATACTATCGCCCTCTAACTCTTGAAGAAGCCCATCGGTTGAAGAAGAATTGCGTTAGCCAGGCTGGACGCCATGAAGTCAGGATCATTATCGGAAATACAGCATCCGGTGTTTATCAAACAGAACATGTAAAAACCCTCATTGATATTTCCGCTATTGAGCCATTAGGAAAAATAGAAGTACAGGATTCAGGCCTTTTTGTTGGAGCTGCAGTGACGATTCAGGAGGCGGTTAACTTTATTTCTGAAGTCATACAAACACGGCCAGACCATCAGACTGCAGGGCTTAAAGAGTTTAAACGTCATGCAGCATACATCGCTGGCCTTCAGGTCCGCTCTGCCGGAAGCATCGCCGGTAATATATTCATGACAAAGGATCATGCAGACCACGGCAGTCCCTTTCCTTCGGATGTCTATACGGTTCTTGCTGCTCTTGGAACGACAGTCACCATTGGTTCCCTAGAATACAAAGATGGATTCAAAAGTTTTCTTCTCACCGAAATGCCTGCCGTGCAAGACCTGCCTGAAGATGCACTCATTTTATCTTTTCATATTCCCTATACTCGGCCTCAAGAGTACGTACAGACGTATCGGATTGCTCGCAGAGTGCAAATGGCGCACCCGATTGTGAATGCAGGATTCCGTTTCCGTCTCAGCAACGGGCAAGATGCTCATGTTGAAGAAGCAACGATTGTGTATGGTGGACTTGCCTCTTTAAATTGCCGAGCATACAAGACCGAGCAATTTCTTATAGGCAAACCCATCAATAATGAAACGTTGAAGTCGAGCCTGTTAGTTCTCAAGCAAGAAGTCAAGGAAATGACCATCCCAATGGAGGAAGAGGGCATTAGCACTCCATATCGTCTTCGACTGGCAGAAAATTTCTTTTATAAATTCTTCCTGTACGTTGCGGTTTCAATGAAGCCTGAATTGGTCAGCAGCAAGACAGCATCATCCGCACACCATGATGTAAGGCCTTTATCGACTGGAAAACAAGAATGGTATGAATACCCCGAATTATACCCCTTGACCCAGCCTATAGTCAAACGCGGGGCTTTTGTCCAAGCTTCTGGAGAAGTCAAGTTTACCCAAGACATCGGCCTTCCCCTTGGAGGACTGCACGGTGTCATGGTGAAGAGTTCAAGGCCCCACGCACGTTTTTCGTTTACTAAAATCACTTCGGGTTTAAATGAGCTAAAAGAGCTGCTGATTAAAAAATTTCCAGGCTTTAAAGATTTGATCACCGTTGAAGATATCCCGAAGGGAGGTTCTAAACTGGTTGGTTTAGGCGCAGACGACCCCATATTTAGCGATGGTGTTGTCACCTCTGTTGCCGCACCTATTGGCATGGTGGTTGCTGATTCCGTTGCTACAGCATATAAAGCAGTCGCATATGTCGAAAAAGAATGCATCGTTTATGAAGAGCTTCCTGCCATTACCTCAATTGAAGAAGCTGTTAAACGCAGTGCTGAGATGCCCATGATAAGGAAAGCAGCAAATGAAGATGAAGACATCCAACAGCGCATCCCTACAATCACCCGCGATGGAAGTAATGAGGAATGGCTGAAAAATCCCAAGAAACCCATGCCAGGCACTGATGTTGTAAGCGGAACATTCACAACTTCGTCGCAAGCACATTTTTATATGGAAACCATGTGCGCTTTAGCCGTGCCGGAAGCCTATGATCAAATGACCGTTTATTGCTCTACACAAAATCCCAACGGCACACAAGGCACCATCGCTAAAGCTTTAGGAGTCAGTCACAATCAAATCACCCTTGTCATTGAACAAATTGGGGGCGGATTTGGGGGGAAGCAACATCGGGCTAACATTGTAGGCGCTCAAGCTGCTGTAGCAGCGTATAAACTTCGGCTGCCAATTCGTTTGCATTACGATCGATCTACTGACATGCAGGCAGTAGGAAAGCGGCATCCCTATTATGGCGAGTATCACGTTGCTTATACTGACGATGGAACGATTAAAGGCATGCGTATCGACCTTATTTCTGATGCAGGCGATACATATGACTGCACATTCGCCGTCATGGACTCCAGTTTGTTGAATATCGACCAATCCTATTATGTTGAGACTTTGCAAGCCAATGGGAAGGCATACCGAACGAACAAAGCAAGCAATACAGCCTTCCGCACGTTTGGAGTTGTACAGGCTTGGGCGATAGTCGAAAACGCCCTTGAGCATGTCGCTTTTCAATTAACCAAAAAACTCGGACGCAAAGTACATCCAGAAGAGATTCGTTATAAAAATATGTACAAAGACGGTACCGAGGATTCTTACGATACCACCCATTTTGGACAGAAGCTGGACTTTTGCAACATCCGCACAATTTGGGATGACCTTTACAAGTCTTCGGATTTCGAAAGACGCCAAAAGGAAGTGTTGAAATTCAATCAAGAAAACCGTTGGCGTAAACGCAGCATCGTCATGGTTCCCCAAAAGCATGGAATTGGATTCACCGAGCCTCGAGGGTCTTTAAACGCCTCCAGCGCAGTTGTAACGGTTAATATGGCAGATGCATCGGTGTTCATCTACCATGGCGGTGTTGAAATGGGACAGGGGCTGCACATGAAATTGGCGCAACTTGCAGCCAATACATTAGGAATTCCTATTGAATATATCCGCATTGGAGGCAACAACACCAATGCAATCCCCAACTGCCCCCCAACTGCAGCATCCACTGGCTTCGATCTATGTGGAGGGGCAGTGGAAAAAGCCTGCCTAGTTCTTCGAAATCGTCTAGAAGATCTCTGCCGGAACCTGGAGCAATTCACCCCCCATTCCTGCATAGAAGACTGGCGCACCAAATGGAAGGAAAAATGGAAGGAAATTGTCTTCCAGGCATGGTTTCAACGCATTAACCTTAGCGCAACTGAACTTTACACAGTCCCTCACTACAAAGGCCCGACAGAAAAAAATCCTAGAGGAAAACCATTCCTTTATTATGCCTACGGCGCTGCGGTCACAGAAGTAGAAATTGATGTATTAACCGGCGAGTTCACAATATTGCGTGTGGATGCTGTCAGCGATGTTAATAAATCACCAAATCCTGCCATCGACATCGGTCAGCTCGAGGGGGGCTTTGTTCAAGGCATAGGATTTGCAACCACAGAAGAACTTATCTATGATGAACATGGACGTCTGGTGACGGATAATATTTGGAGTTATAAGCCGCCATGTTCAAAAACAATTCCAATCGATTTCCGAGTAAAGCTTCAACCGGTCGATGAAAAGAAAAACGCCAGAGAAAAGCAAGCTGAACAACAAGCAGTGAAATCTTCTAAGTCATTCACAGAGTCGTCATTGACGTTAGGAGCATCCACTTATATTGCTATCAAACAAGCCATTAAGGAAGCCAGGATTGAGTTGACTGGTAAAGATGAATGGATAGATATGGAATTACCGATGACTTGTCAACGTATCCAGACGCTGTGCGACGTGACAACCGATTCACTAACGCTTTAATAGATATACCGTTATGCTTTCCATCCATGAACAATTCAACGAGCTGCTATTGTCAACTATCCCTTTTGTCATGGTCACCCTGATTGATGTCATTGGCAGTTCCCCTCAAGATGTCGGCAGCAAGATGTTAGTCACTAAAGATGGCTTGCATGGAGGTACTGTGGGTGGTGGAAAACTAGAATTTAAAGCCTTAAATGAGGCCAAAACACTTTTAGAAAATAGACATTTGACAACATCCTTTGTCACATGGAACTTAAAACAAGATGTCGGCATGACCTGTGGAGGTGTTGTAAAATTATATTTTGAAGCATATCATACCAAAACATGGGAAATTGCTGTCTTTGGTGCCGGCCATGTCGCCAATGCACTCATCCCTCTTCTCCTCTTGCTGGAGTGTCAAATTCAGTGCCTGGACACTCGCCAGGTTTGGCTTGATAAACTTCCAAAATCGCCGAAATTATTATTAACGCACACCCAAGATATGGTCTCTGAAGTGAAACATCTCAGTCAAGATACATTTGTTTTGCTGATGACAATGGGTCATAGCACTGATTTGCCTATTTTGTTGGAAATCCTAAGAACCAAGCAATTTCCCTATTTAGGTGTGATCGGAAGCAAGGCTAAAGCTGCTAGAATCAAAAAAGACATCGAAGAAGTCAACCTCCCCTCTTCATGTAAGGATGCATTTTATTGCCCCATAGGCTTAGATATAGGCAATAACCATCCCCAAGAAATTGCCATCAGCGTTGCAGCGCAGTTGATACAAGTAAGAGATCAATTGCATAAAAAAGAGGATCCAATTCATGAATAGAAAACTGTTCCTAGTGATATTCTGCATAGGTATTTTGATGATTACAGAAAAAGTCCTAGCTCAATCCTTCTGGGAAATGGGCCCAGATATAGTAAGAAAAATGCTGAATGAAAAGTTCTTAGCGATTGAAGCCGAAAAACCAGAGGTCTTGAAAGTAGAAAATATCACGATAAAAAATGATGACCGGACAACACCTCTTCGCATTTACACGCCAAATGAGCAAAAAGATTTACCGATTATCCTGTATATTCATGGCGGTGCATGGGTGGCTGGCACTTTAGATACACATGATAATTTAGCCCGATATCTATGCAGAGAAGTTCAAGCATTGGTTGTTTCTGTGGGATATCTCAATGCACCAGAAGGGAAGTTCCCTGTCCCCCTGGAACAATGCTACGATGGTTTGCTTTGGATTGTCGATCATGCGCAAAAATTTAATACTAATCCTTCCCGCCTGGCTGTCGTTGGAGATAGTGCGGGCGGTGGGATGGCGGCTGCATTGTGCCTTGAAGCACGTGATCGAAAAGGACCCGCAATTGATTTGCAGGTATTGATCAATCCTGTCGTAGATAATACATGGGGTGGAACGCTTCAACTTCAAGGGGATGAGTTTGATTCAGAGCGCTGGATCGCTGCACAATATGTCAAAAACCCTGAAGAGACAAGCAACCCGTATGTCTCTCCAATTTTTGCTAAAGACCTGTCTCATCTCCCACCGGCTCTCATCATTTTAGCTGAGAAGGACATGTTCCGTAAGGATGCCCAGAAATATGCAGACCGCTTGCTGTCATCAGGAGTGCATACCAACGTTTATACTCAGTTTGGCGTTGGCCACCTTGCCGGTAACGGGGCTCGAGCTTCTAAGCTGGCCCAGCAATCCCTTGATGTAGCGGTAGCAGCCCTTCGTGGAGCATTTAGGGAGAAAAATCAAAAGTAGCCACACTCGCCTGGGAGCTGAAAATAGTTTTTTCAGCCTCTGATACTAATTTCTTGACAACAAAAATTTTGATATTGATAGTCGGAGGATTCAACTATGAGGATTCAACTATGAAGATCAGATTTATTGCGCTCGCTTTAATCATCGCTACAACAGTCAACCTTTTTGGTCATTCATCTTCCCCTTATCGATGCAGAAGGTCGGGAAACGTACTAGAGGCAGATATCATAGTCGTTGGTGGTGGAGCGGCAGGCTGCATATTGATGAGCGAGCTATCAAAAGATGGTCTCTTTTCAGTAATAGGAATAGAGGGGGGGCTAAATTTAACAGATGATCCAGCAATCGAAGCTGTGGGTCTCCCAGCATTCCTATTGGCTGGGACAGGCAAGCCTAAATATTTTTGGCCAGGATGGAATCAGACCCTGCCAATGGCAGGGCTCAATGGACGAACAAGTGATTGGACAACAGGAATGTTGTTGGGTGGCGGCTCATCGATTAACGGCTTATACTATGGTCGTGGGTCTAACGCCATGTACTCGCGTTGGGAAGAAGTTTCTGGCAGTAGCAATTGGAGCCTGGACAATATTCTGGAAACCTTCAATGCTCTTGAGAATTATCAAGGATTGACAATCACACAAGGGGCACGAGGAATCAACGGTCCTGTCAATGTGCTGCAGACACCCACGCTGTCGCAGATAACATCACAAGTCCTATTGCCCGCGTCACAGGCAGCGTTTCCTGGAATTCCAGTTGTGTTGGACTATAATGATCCGAGTGTAGAGAATTGCATAGACCCTCGGGCTCAGTGGTTTATTGATCCTACAGGGACCAAACGAGTGAGCAGCGCGACGGCATTTTTAAATAGCACAGTCATGACGCCAGAAGGGCGAGGAATTAATGGACACAAACTGCATATGCTCTTCGATTCCGTAGCTGTAAAAATCATATTCGACAAACATGGGCGTGCCAAACAAGTAAAATATGTCCAGGACGGTAAACTCTTCGTAGCAAAAGCTCGGAAAGCCGTTGTTTTGGCGAGTGGCATCAACAGTAGCAAGTTGCTGCAGCTTTCGGGTATAGGACCGTCGGAAGCACTAAAGAATGCAGGGATCAAGCCCGTGTTCATCAATGAGAACGTCGGAAAACATCTCCAAAACCATCCGCTCATTTTTATTACGATGCTAGCAGATCCCGCACTGAGTGGTATACCACCTGGAGCTCCATATGCATTTACTATCAATAATGTCTACTTGCCAGTAGTGGGTGGGAGTTCCAACGACCCACGAATGCTACAGATTTTGTTCGAATTCATACCGGCTACTGCGCAGACACCTCCGCTATTAACCATTGGATTTGATCTTTTGAACCCAGTGAGCGAGGGAAGTGTCACAATTCAAAGCGATAACTCATTTCAGATAGCCGCAGCGGACGACGCCTTTTACAAAGATCCTGTAGACCTGGAGAATATGAAGAATGCCGTCAAGGTCTATATCCGCGCTCTGATAGATCAACTATATGCCATGTACCCATTCCCCTCGCTGTACTTTAAACCCATTTTAACTGACCCGATCAACTTAGTCATCCTTACTGGCTATGACGACGCAGTGGTTGAGCAGTACGTAAAAAATAATAGCAATCTTTCACTGGACATACATCACTTTGTCTCGCACTGTAAAATGGCTCCTCTGAATGCCGGAGGTGTGGTAGATGGCAACACACGTGTTTATGGAACAAAGAACGTTTTTGTAGCAGACAACTCCATCTGTCCGGTGATTCCTGATATTAATACTACAGCACCAGCTATGATGATCGGTTTACGAAGTAGTAAAATTCTGAAATGTGTCTTGCAAAAAAGAAGAATAACAAGGAAATCATCAACATAAAAAAATATTCTGCTACTTTTAATGTCACTCTTATTTTTCATAGCACCTGATGCACAAGCTCAAGAGCCCTAAGAATCAGCGGTTCCTAAGGTTCGGGAGGAGATCAAGAGTTCTAAGAATAAGCATGTCCTAAGGCACGAAGTGCTGGCATATCAAAGCCCAGGCCGTCAGGCCTTACCATTACCCATTTTTTTCAGCGCGAAGCGTTTGGAGTGCGGAAGTCCTCTTCATACGCGTTAAGCTAACATAACCAGAATATATTCAATTAGTTATAAAATATTAACGACCTCAAAACATAGTTTAAAGGCGTTTCCTTTGTTAAT
>JAGVJP010000001.1 GCA_020051075.1 Parachlamydiales bacterium | reverse complement strand
GGAAATGAAAGAAGAACTGGGTGGAGAATGCGGCGAGAGAGTCCGCTTTCTCCTCGATGATCAAAGCTTTATCGACTACTCGAATTTAGGCATTTCAACAGCAAATAGAGTTCGCATTGAAGAAGGAGCTGAAAGGCTAAGTCGATCTGCCCTCAAGCTTGCCAGAACAGGAATACTTCAAGAACCAGATGCCGCCGCTATCATTGAACTAGAAAATAGAGTGAAACTTGAGGTTGAACACCAGCTCGCTGAAGAGAGAGCACGAGCAGCCTCCGAACCTACCTCATACCTCGTGAGTCGTCTGCCAACAAGAGCCGCAACCTTCCGCTTAACACCGCCTCAGCTTGCAGCATCCTCTACTAACAGCGATGCAGCAGCATCTGCAAGTAAAAACGAAACATGGCAAGAGGCTACAGAGGCCTTAATTAACAGAATCCCTAAGGGTCAATCCAATGGATATAAAGCATTCGTTTTCGGTATAGTGGACAGACTTCCACCTGCCAATGATTCCTACTGGTCGCAAGTGGACCCTCAAACAGTAGGAAACTATCTGTTAACATTACAAGACCGTCTGTTCGACATCGCTATGACACACAAAATTAACACTGCAACAAAAACGGCTGGAGCACTTCTCAAACTAGCAGCCATTGCTGTTCGCATTTCCCCAGAAGAGATGGGGAGGTTCTATGCCAGACGTTTACGTCACCACCTCGATAACGAAGACGGCTGTCGATATCGTCCCAACTCTGGAAGGCGTATGGGAGAATATACCAGTTCAGCATCCGCCATTCGCGCTCTCGCTGATTCAGAACTGACTGATCTAGACGCCTACAAACAAGACATTATTACCTCCTACCATAAACTCGAGGATAAGACCATAAAAACTAGGGATGATTTTGATGATGAACTTCTCTATTTAGATAATGCAGCACTGGCCTACTTCAAGGCAAATGAACAAAGATTAGAGTACGATAACACCTTAAAGACAAGGTTAGATACAATCATTAAATCCCCTGATTTCCCTGATAGGAGTTCTCTGGCGCGGTTGACCTACTGGTCATTTATTATTGTTACTAAATATATTAGACGCGATTCAACTTCCCCTCCATATTTACATATATTTTTGTTTGGAAATGAAATACACAAGTCAATTTCATTAAGTGGCAAACTGATCGATCCTTCAAACCCTGGTCGTGGATATGGTTGGGATAGCCGTTGTAAAACCCATGGAAAACTTCGAACATTCATCACAACGCTTCTGCAGCGCCGAGAGGTTGTGGAACTAAGCGAGCGAGACCCTCTCCCCCGCACCACTCAAAATCAGCAGCTCGCCCACCGCTATACGGTGCCCACGGAGAGCGCCACTCCGCCACTAAATGAATGTGAGGTTCAATCCCTCTTTTCGACATTAATTAGCGATCACCTTCTTATTCCCCAAGTCGTCGATTACTTCACTCAACATTTCGAACGACTGAATGAACGGCCATTCTGCGCCTTGTTGGAATCACTTCTCTTCACCAAAGAAAATCATGGTGATGGATTTGTGTTAATTCGTTTAGGAAGAGAACACCAGAGAATGAAACATCAGCTGTGGGAATTTCTTTCCAACGCAATTCGTCAAACAAGAACCCTTGGTTGGACTGAGGCTTCGCTCTCCCTGCTCAGAATACAAATTCAGGTTTATGACGCCTGGTCAAATTATGACATTGAAATCGAAGAGGGAGAAAATCACCTGGCGGAAGAAATGACCATCTTCCTGCAAGATCAAAACCCCGAACGCCGTCCAATGATCTGTCATTGGATTACATCCACTTTTCAATATACATATAAAAATAACCACCTCGGAGAAATCTGTCGAACCGCTTATACCGAAATTCTCAATTTTAATCTGACCTATAGCTGGGAAGGAATGCTTGAAAAAGAAGAAGATTACCTTCTTGCTGGTATTTACTTTTCCCTAAATACTCCGCAAATGGGTGTAGAGACTTTTCTTCCTATAAAGATCGTTAATAAGGCAGCCTTCCGCGAACTCTATAATAGAAACTTTGTGGCAAAGATGATTGCTCCCGATCTGTGGGAATTCGTCGACGATCGAGGTCGTCGAACACGAGTCAGCACCGAAAACAGTAAACTTGTCCTCCATAGAGAATTTCTCGATTCGGAAGGAATCCCCCGTTTTTTTGAATTCGCTTCTCCATCCAACCTAGCTTCGAACATTAACAATTGGGTGTTGAGTCGAAATCATCAGTACTGGCGAGGTATAGAAGGGAAAGACCAGGCTCTTATCACCACCTTCAGCGGCGTAATCAGATACCGCATCATTGGAGAACACCTCTACTGCTGGGACGGTAGCCACGTCCCTCTTCGATTAAGCGTTGCCTATAGAGCCCCCCTCCTCCAATACCTTTTCAGAGTTGCTCCTTCTGGAGAATGGCTTCCCTGGATGAATGAAAATGAAGTGACCGAAATCGAGCTCCCCCGCTTCTCGCTTTCATTTGTAGTCGATGATCACAACCACTGGCAGTGCACAGCAACGCCCGGCTATTACCTCGATGAGCGCTCCTCAATCTCTGAATTAGATCCCTACTCACACTATCTTGTCCTGCGCAATCAGAAGGGGGAACGACAACTCCTCATGCCAGATTTACCTTTAAAACAGGCGCAAAAAACACTGGCTCTCCCCCCTCCTGAGCTTAGTGAAACGACCGGACAACGCCTTTTTCACTATCGGATAGAAAAAAGTGGAGCGATTGAGCCTCCCTTTGATCCAGCAGCTTCTCTCTACCTCGCCTATCTAGCGATGGAACGGGGTGACTACGCAAAAAGTTATCAAATCATCGACAGGCTAGAGCAAGAACCGCAAGAATGGGATGCTGAAGCATTACGCATCCTCAATTACTTTCCCCATCACAAGAACGACAAACATCCACGTGCGTGTGCGATTCGGCTCAAACTCGCCTTTATGGCAAGTCGCTGAGGTGGGAGAGAGATCGATTTGGAAAAAATTGCCCAAGATGCCCATATTTATCGCAATAGTGGAAGCCAAACGTTTGGGTTCCGCCTCGCTGCAGAGGATGTGAATGTCATTGAGTCTATGCAGTTCACGAACGATTCAAAACAAATATCAAACAAGAGAAGGAATTTCAATTGGATTAGCCAAGATGTCGAAAGTGAGATGCTGCGCTGCATGCATCATCCTGTGTGTCCGGCCACCCTCGTCCGACCGGGAGGGGCCTTCGTCGTCAATTTTCTCTCCTATTATGGCATTGCACGTCATGGAGATAGAGGTGGGAAAGCATACAAAGAGCTCCTGCTCCTTTTACGCCTCTCACGCTTCTCACAAGATGAAAAAGGAGCTTCTCTTCACCAACTCCTCCTTTTAGTCGCTCTCACTCCAACGGAACAGCTCAACCGATTTCCTCCATTGAGCCATCTGAGTCTTGCTGCAGAGTCAAATCGTCTAGCAGCCTTCATCCGGAATGAAGCAGCCTTCCAACCAACCCCTCAGCTACCAGCGTCATGGAGCCTTAAGAATCGACTGATCTCTGGAAATGGAGGAACCATTCGAATGGCGAAGGAACCGCTTCGCCCCACCTCTGTCGAGATCTCCCCTCTTCCAGTTGAATTCATTCCGATCTCCCCTCCCAACTATTCCCAAATTGACATAGAGTCGGAATTAGCAAGGCTTTCCCAGCTCCTTGTAGGAATCGAACGAGAAATCACTGCTGAACTCAATCGGTTTCCGAGTTCACGTGCCGAATTAGAACGGCTCGGAGGACTGCTCCCTTCCATTGACCTTAATGGAACGATTGCCCTCTACGGGAGGCAAGAATTCTCCCGACTCCT
>JAGVJP010000050.1 GCA_020051075.1 Parachlamydiales bacterium | reverse complement strand
GGAAATGAAAGAAGAACTGGGTGGAGAATGCGGCGAGAGAGTCCGCTTTCTCCTCGATGATCAAAGCTTTATCGACTACTCGAATTTAGGCATTTCAACGGCAAATAGAGTTCGCATTGAAGAAGGAGCAGAAAGGCTGAGCCGATCTGCCCTCAAGCTTGCCAGAACAGGAATACTTCAAGAACCAGATGCCGCTGCAGTCCTAGATCTGGAGACCAGAGTGAAACTTGAGGTTGAACGCCATCTCGTTGAAGAGCGCGACCGATCCACCTCTAAGCGCACCCCATGCGCCACGAGTCGTCTGCCAGCAAGGACCGCGAACTTCACTTTTGTGCATCCACCCATGCCGAGCCTATCCCCTGCTCCTGCATCCCAAAGTGCTTCTAGCGATGGCGCGACATCAAGTTTTGATCCCAGTTATCTTTGGATGCACTTGGAAAGGATTTGCACTGAATTCAAACAGTTAGGGCAAAACAAAAGGCTTAAGGAAGCACGCAATATCATCTTGGACAAGGTGCTTCATCTCCCCTCTGCCGATGACAATCTCTGGCTAGGGTGTCGCGTCATCGGGTGTTCAGATATGTCGCTTCGTTTATATCAATTATCTAAAAATATACGTCCATTATTGAACGTCAATTATGCATCTAAAAGAACTATAGGGGCTTTTCTTAAGCTCGCTGCCATTACCCTTCAATTTATTCCACAGAAAATCGGGCAGTTTTATGCACGACGTCTATGTCACTATCTTGACCATGAAGAGGGGTGTCGATATCGTCCAAGCTCAGCATTGTGGATGAAAGAATACACGAAATCAGCATCAGCAATTCGTGCTCTCGCTGACTCAACACCCACGGATCTCGATGAGGACTCAAAGAAGAGACCTAACTGTATTCTAATCGGCGAATTTTTCAACTTTATCGCCGAGTCTAAGTTAATAACATCCAAAGACGACCTTGATGATGAACTTGCTTATTTAGATGCGGTTGCGTTTGAGTATTTCACTGCATACGAAGAGTCCATTGACATCAAAAACACTCTTGCCACACGGTTAAATTCCGTCTTTGAGTACCCTAAATCTAAACACTCGCAAAACCTTCCAAAACTGCACAAGAGACATGTTTTCACAACGCCCTTAGGTTACAATCAAAAAAGTTCATTCCATGAGATTGTAGAGGGCTGTTATCATATGAAAGAAATCTTTTGGTTCTTTGTCTTATCGATAAAATTACCTAAATTGAGTATGCCCGTTTATTCCCTGGTTTCTTCTCAAAATAATGTCTTAAAGATTGTCCATTCTCCTTGCTTCCGCGACCAAATGCATGATCTTTCTAATCCTGGTCGTGGATCAGGTTGGGACAGCCTTTGCACAACAACAGGAGAATTAAGAACATTCCTCACAACGCTTCTACAACAGCGAGAGGTTGTGGAACAAAGCGACCCACAGCCCCTCCCCCGCACAGCACAAAATCAGCAGCTCGCCCACCGCTATACAGTACCAACGGGCAGCACCGCTCCCCCACTAAGTGAACGAGAGGTCCAATCCCTCTTTTCGATATTGATTAGCGATCACCTTCTTATCCCCCAAGTCGTCGACTACTTCACTCGCCATTTCGAACGACTGAATCAACGGCCATTCTGCGCCCTGTTAGAAACACTTCTGTTCACTAAAGAAAATCATGGTGATGAATTTGTGTTGATTCGTGTAGGAAGGGAACACCAGAGAATTAAACATCAGCTGTGGAAATTCCTTTCCGACGCAATTCGTCAAACAAGAGCGATTGGCTTGATTGAGGCATCGCTCTCACTGCTCAGAATACAAATTCAGGTTTATGCCGCCTGGTCAACTTATGGTATTGACATCGAAGGGGGACAAAATCATCTGGCTGAAGAAATGACGATCTTCCTGCAAGATCAACAACCCGAACGCCGTCCATTGATCTGCCATTGGATTGCGTCCGCGCTTCCTTACCTCGCTCTCAATCGAGATGAGCAGCTGATCAAACAGTGTCAAACTGCTTATACAGAAATTTTGACTTCCAACCTGTCCTATAGCTGGGAAGGAATGACTGAAAAGGAAGAAGACTATTTCCAAGCAACCTTTCAGTTTGAAGAGATGAAGAGCCACTGCGGAAATGGGTCACTCCTTCCTCGAAGGGTTTTTGGTCACAATGACTTCTGGCAGCTCTATAATAAAAACTATGCAGCACAAATGATTGGTCCCGATCTGTGGGAATTCATCGACGATCGAGGTCACCGCACCCACATTGCCATCGTGAGGAATCATCTTTCCATCTACCGGGAACTTCTCGATTCAAATGGAGTCCCTCGTTTTTTTCTCTATTCCAAAACTCATCCCTTTTTGAGGGCATATAAACAAGATCATATTCCCTGCTTACAAAACGATGGGGTCTTGACAGGAAATTTCCAGTACTGGATTACTCGTGAAGGCAGTGTTGAAGCGTTGATCACCAATTTCAACAGTGAAATCCGCTACCGAATCATTGGAGGGCATCTTTACCGCTGTGAAGGTCTCCTTGACCCTCTTCGATTAAGCGATGTCTACACCACTCCTCTCCTCCAACATCTTTCCAGAGTTGCCCCTCCTGGAGAATGGCTTCCCTGGATGAAAGAAGATGAAGTGACCGAAATCGAGCTCCCCCGCTTCTCTCTTTCATTTGTAGTCGATGATCACAACCGCTGGCAGTGCACAGCAACCCCCGGTTATTTCCTCGATGAGCGCTCCTCGATTTCTGAGTTAGAGCCCTACACACATTATCTTGTCCTGTGCAATCAGAAGGGCAATCAACTCCTCCTCATGCCAGATTTGCCTTTAAAGGAGGAACAAAAAACACTTGCTATCAGTCCTCCTGAGCTTAGTGAAACGACCGGACAACGCCTTTTTCACTATCGGATCGAAAAAAATGGTGCTATCGAGCCTCCCTTTGATCCAGCAGCTTCTCTCTATCTCGCCTATCTAGCGATGGAACGGGGCGACTACACTGAGAGTTATCAAATCATCAACAGACTAGAGCAGGAACCGCAAGAATGGAATGCTGAAGCATTACGCATCCTCAATTACTTTCCCGATCACAAGATAGACAAACATCCACGTGCGTGTGCAATTCGGCTCAAACTCGCTTTTATGGCAAGTCGCTCAGTTGGGAGAGAGATCGATTTGAAAAAAATTGCCCAAGATGCCCATATTTATCGCAATAGTGGAAGCCAAACATTCGGGTTCCGCCTCGCTGCTGAAGATGTTAGCTTCATTGAATCCATGCAGTTCACGAACGATCCAAAACAAATATCAAACAAGAGAAGGAATTTCAATTGGATTAACCAAGATGTTGAAAGGGAGATGCTGCGCTGCATGCATCATCCTGTGTGTCCGAGCACCCTTGCCCGACCAGGAGGGGCCTTCGTCGTCAATTTCCTCGCCTATTATGGCATTGCACGTCATGGAGATAGAGTTGGGAAAGCATACCAAGAGCTTCTGCTCCTTTTACGCCTCTCACGCTTCTCACAAGATGAAAAAGGAGCCTCTCTTCACAAGATCCTCCTTTTAGTCGCTCTCACTCCAACGGAACAGCTCAACCGCTTCCCTCCATTGAGCCATCTCAGCCAAGCTGTGGAGTCGAATCGTTTAGCCACCTTCATCCAGAATGAAACCGCCTTCCGACCAACCCCACAACTACCAGCTTCATGGAGCCTGGCCAACCGACTGTCATCTGAGAATGGAGGGGCCGTCCAGATGGTGAAGGAACCGCTTCGACCCACCTCTGTCGAGATCTCGCCTCTTCCGGTTGAATTCATTCCGATTTCCCCTCCCAACTATTCCCAAATTGACATAGAGTCGGAATTAGCAAGGCTTTCCCAGCTCCTTGTAGGAATCGAACGAGAGATCACCGCTGAACTCAATCGATTTCCGACTTCACGTGCCGAATTAGAACGGCTCGGAGGACTGCTCCCTTCCATTGACCTTAATGGAACGATTGCCCTCTACGGGAGGCAAGAATTCTCCCGACTCCT
>JAGVJP010000104.1 GCA_020051075.1 Parachlamydiales bacterium | reverse complement strand
TAAACACATTAATTGGAGTGTTCGCTCTTTTTCAAGAAAGATCTTTATAAGATCGACTCGAAATCCAGCATAGCAACTGATGCGTATGCCTGTATATCCTGCCGCGAAGCGATCCTACCTATCCTGTCTATCCTGTTTTGTCCCTTATCTTGCCTATCTTGTTTCTACTCTTCTCTCTCAAGCGTTTGCTTCACTGACACAACCGATTTCTTCGTTGATGACTCCTGCAACACTCTTGGCGAGTTGGATCACCTGCTTTTGCTTGGATCCCTCCACCATCACCCGGCAGCTATTTTCAGTGCCGGAATAACGGACTAATATTCGGCCGGAAGTCCCTAAAATCTCCTCGACTTCTTTGACAGCCGCACCGACTTTCTCTAAAGTTTCAATCGGAGGTTTGCTTGCCACTTTAACGCTGATGCATGTTTGCGGATAGCGCTGCACAAAGGAAGCAAGATCTGACAACTTGGAGTCTGTTTCAATCATGATGCGCAGTACTTGGAGAGCGCAGACCAGTCCATCTCCAGTGGTGTTGTAGTCATGAAAGATCACATGGCCGCTCTGCTCTCCCCCTAAGTTAGCATCGTGCAAAATCATGTCTTGGATCACATAACGGTCGCCCACTTGAGATTTGATGACCGAAATCCCTAAGCTCTCCATCGCTTTAATAAAGCCCAAATTGCTCATGACTGTGCCGACGACACGGTTATTTCTCAGAAGACGATGGTTGAACATGTCGCGGGCGCAGATAGCCAAGATGGTGTCTCCATCGACGATTTGAGCATTTTCATCTACCAGGACAACTCTATCTGCATCTCCATCGAGGGCGATGCCGACATCGGCATGATGCTCAATGACTCCCTTTTGAACAGTTGCCGGATACATTGACCCGCACCCTTTGTTGATGTTAAGGCCGTCCGGAGCTATCCCGTAGGCAAAAACTTTCGCATCCAGTTCTCTGAAGACCAGAGGTGCCACCCGGTAGCCAGCACCATTGGCGCAATCCAAGACGACAGTCAGATTGCGAAGCGTTTTTCCCCGTGGAAACGTCCCTTTGACAAACTCAATATAACGGCCATCGGCGTCGCTGATTTTTGTATTTTTCCCAATCGCATGATCAGCTGGAAGAGAGTCGTAAAATTCATTTTTAGCAATGAGTTCCTCCATCTCTATCTCCCAAGCGTCAGGCAATTTGTACCCTTCGGAGTCGAAAAATTTAATCCCATTGTCATAAAAGGGGTTGTGAGAAGCCGAAATCACGATGCCCGCGTTGGCGCGATAGGCTCGAGTAATAAAGGCGACGCCAGGGGTTGGCAAAGGGCCAACCATCAATGTATCGACACCCATCGAACAGAGCCCTGCAATCAGTGCATTCTCGAAGACATAACAGGAAAGACGCGTATCTTTGCCGATGACGACGCGGGGCTTGTCAGTTTGACTGCGGAGCAGCTTACCCGCGGACCTTCCAAGGGCTAGGGCGATTTCAGGAGTCATCGGAGATTTGTTTGCCCTGCCCCGCACACCATCAGTGCCAAAGACTCTCGAAAGCCTTTCCTTTCCCATATTGTTTTGCCTAAATTGAATGTTAAAATTGAATTGTGAAGGCAATAAAAATATCAGCTTTCCCCCTCCTTGGCAAGAACTATCTGAATGAACAGTTATCGACAATGGACTCATATGGTGAAATTATTTCAAAGAGAGCTTATAGTAAGTTAGATTTTAAAAATATATCGATTGATAAACAAACATAAATTATTTAAAATCACAGGCTTCATACATTAAAAATAATAAAGAAGGATTAACAATGACAACACCATCGGGTTCCAGTTCAAATACATCAAATAGTCGAGCGACGTCTACTTCTTCCCCCTTTTCTTCATCTTCTTCGTCTTCTACCTCGAACCCTGACAAAGAAGCAGTGAAGGCAAAAATCAAAGAGATCTTCCCACGCGGGACGGTTGAAGAAAGTTCAAATGGCGCAATAACAATCCATCCCAATTTCCCTGCTAGACCAAAGAGTAGAAAGCTGTCAATGGCTGAAGTCGGGCAAAGGTTGTCAACAACTCCCTATATTTTGGGGAATAAGGCTGTTATTACACCTAATTCAAAGACCAATCTCTTCCAATCTTCTGGATTATTTGATGTCCCTCGGTCACTGATTATCCGAATCCAGAATCTATCAAAGAAATATGAATCGATGAGTTTGACTGGTTTGATTGTTTTTGGCGCCATCCAAGCCATCAACGCAAATACACAGTTGACATCTGAGAAAAGACACCAAGAACACTTCATTTATTACGGACAACTGTGTCGTCTGATCAAGAATTCTTACAGCGCTGCCGTGTATACAAATGATCTAGTCTGCATCAACCACATCATCGCTTATTTTCAATCCATTCATGATGAAGAATTCACCTTATTATTTGTCGAAATTAAAAGCTATTTAGCAACACTTCTAGGAGGTCAACAACGTCTAACACTTTCTGAACAACAGATGAACGCCTGGGCTCTTCCTATTAGAAATTACAAAATCGAATTTCTTACCTTACAAATTGATCGTAGCAAAGCTGTAGATGTCCGAAGCGAAATGCGCTTACATGCATGCCTACTCCCTTCGATGATTAACGATTTTGGAAAGATGCTAAAATGGATTTTTGAACCTGTCCTTTATGAGCAGTGCAAAACCCAATATAGAGAATTCATGGAACAATTCAGAGCTAAAATTACGAATCGTGTCCTCCCAAATGACTGTTTAACCTCCTTTATCATCAACGGCGATCTTAACGACCCGATCATTCAGGAATTGTGTCTTTATTTAAAGGAACATCCAAATCAACCGTTAGATTTAAACAATTCTAATTTCTCACAAGAATTGATCGATCAACTGAACAAACTGATGATCGATGAACCTCTTCCACCCTTTGATCCTGACATGATCTTCCCTTGGTTGGAACCGAGTATCCAAGAAATCAATGCTTTAGAAGCCATTTTCGCTGTCGATATCCTGCCTTATGCAAAAATGTTCTCAGAAAATCGTAACAAACGCTTATTTCAACAAGGATTAGAGGATGACATTCTTGAGCTCATTCAGAACCGGGATGAAGAATATGAAAAATTATTTGCAGGGATCGATCATTTAGAAAATCAGACTCTAGAAGCAATAAAAGTATGCGATAACCTCGTCTACATAATGGTCTCATTTCCACTTTGGTTATACACGCAAGGATCACCCTTTGACCCCTCTGCGTATCATGTAGAATTTTTCGATCATCGAAACGCGATCATCGATTCTGAAGGATCTCAAGGCTATAATCGTACACAACAAGAGTGGCTTACATGGTTTTATGAAGACTACCCAGAACTTATGCCACTCCTACATCCCTTACATACCTTCTGCGAACAATTATCTTATCACGTCCGCTCTCTCAACGCCCACATCGGAGCTGTTAAAGTTCAAGCAAAAATTCTGGAAGCAGTCTGTACCAAACTGAAAATGACAAACAAAACAGAAGATTCCAAGAAGAAGGCAGCGGAAGAAGCTCTCAAAGCCGAACACCAACGTAGATTATTGCTCCAACAACAACTCATTCAGGAAGAAGAACAGAGAAAAACAGTTAGATCCATCCAACGAAATCCGAAAGGATCATCAAAAACACGACGTTCTGCAAAAACACGGCGCTCTGCCCATCCCCGCAAACAAATGCAAAGAAACCAACAAAGTTTTTCCATTCCTCCTGTCATCACAGAGACCTCTCAAAGCCCAGCCTCCTCTTCTCAAGCCCACTCAATAACAAAAACAGAAGAGATTGGTCCAATTGGAACAATGCTGAATAGCGTTCTTGAAGGGTTTACCATCAAGAAACTGGATAATCCACTTGCTCAGCAATCTTGGGAAAGCGCTTTGCAAGTTTACAGAGATCTGATGGCCGAATTAGCTGACCGCCCATTATTATCCGATCATAGACAAGTGTCTGAGCACTCTAATCGGCTCGTCGTCCTGATGAGTTCACTCATGGAACAGATGATATCCGCCCATTTCCTTGAAGAAAAAAATCCAAAAAATCACTATGAACGATGGGACCTTCTCCGCAAAGGACATGACGTTGAACTCTTATTTACACAAAGTGGATTGACAGAGATACTTGGATTACCCTCTCTCGTTCAAGACTTGAATTATCTCGAAATTTGGGCTCGTTCCCTTTATACCTCTCCTAAAAGGGAATCGCGTGGAGCAGATTTGCTCTATCAAATTGAACAGCTTCGACTCTCCCCCACAAAAGAACTTAGTAACGTCGTGCTGCAAGGCACCTCTTCGCTATTGAAAGAAACATTTTCTGCTCTTAAACATCTTATTCCAGGACTCGATGCCGTTTCCATTGATAGCCTCGATACACTCACCTCTTCTTCTGGAATACCTAAAGCATCAAAGAGCTCTGACCCGCTACTCATCGCCATCGATGCAGCACTGTCGACCCTGCCACAAATCGAAGCTTTTCCCTTGGATCCTGACTTCACCAACCCAATGCTGCATCTCTATGATTCCCGGCGCATCCTTGAGCTATTGCGCATCCGCATCGAAAGAGGGCTCGATGGAGGCAACATCCGGAACTACTACAAGACATTAACAACCTATGTCCCCCTTGCAACGGAAAACCTCTGCATAGCCAAAACCGCTCTACGTGGAACTTTAGATCTCACTGCACAACCTCGCTCAACTTTAACCCATAACTTAATGGATTGGTGTGAGCAATTGCAATTTTTCAATCCAGAACTACAAATCAAAGCCTATTTATACGGATCCGACCGTGTTCACAACGATGTCCGGTATAGCCCTCTATACCAACCAATCCATCAAGGAAATATCACTCGCATCACCTTGCAGCAACTCGCTTTCCTCAACCGATACATCACGGCTCCGGCCGGTAAAAGAGGCGAGGGATGGACTCTTGTTGGAACAGCATATAGCACTCTTCACCACACCCTGACCTCGGCTGAAAAAAGGGCACAAGTAGGATTAAACCTATTCACAACATTGAGCAATCTAGCGATCCAATAGAAAACAACAAGAGTTCTCACAAATTAATCAAACAGGATGGGGAGGATAGGAAAGATAGGGCAGTTTTGTCCCTTTTGCCTATCCCGTTTTCCCTATCATCTTCCCTATCCTGCCGCTTGCGATCTTGCATATCCTGTTTTTTTATGTTGGGAAGTTGCATTTCGCATAGAGTGGATGAAGTAGCCTGAAACAGAGGCGAGAAAAATCCAGTAAAGGGCAGCAGTCACCGTTGAGTTGGACTGCTGAAAAAGCCAAAGGGAAATCATTGAAGTGGCCGAGCCGAAAAGCTGCGAACCGATCGCATAAGAAAATGAGACGACAGTATAGCGATGACTTGCTGGAACGAGGTTTTCAACCCATGCATAGAATGGTGCAGAAAACCCCACCCCAATGACGACAAAAACTAATCGAATCATCAGCATGAGCGGATAAGAAGCCCCCTGCATGAGCCAAAAAAGAGGTGCAGCTGTCACGATTGCAGCAATCGCTGCCGATAACATAATCTTCTCAGGCGTAAAAAAATTGGCCAACCGTGCAAAAACAAGGAGTAAAACAAGATCTACCCCAAGAAAAATGGTGTTAAAATAAATCATTTCAGCTTTAGAAAGTGCCGAAACCATGGGAAGCAATCCATTCATCATCACAAATGGAATCGCATAGCAGGCGTAAGAAAAACCAGACGCGAAGATTATCGCAACAATAGGCTTCTGAAATAATCGAAAATCCTTAAGAGATTGCTTAAAAACCTCAGAAAACTGAAAAGAGGTGGGATGTTCTGTGCTGTCTGACAGCGGGCACTGACGCAAAAAAAAGGAAATGACAGCAGTGAATGCTCCTAATAAAAAGAGAGCCCGCCAATACTGCTCGATGAGTTCTAGCTGGTAAAAAGCCGAAACAGCAATGGAAGCGAGTAGAATCCCTACGATAGTTGTCGAACCAAAGAGGCTGCTTATCCGATTTTTCTGCTTTTCTGAAGTATTCTCGATCAAGAAAATCGCCCCACCAACAACTTCTCCTGCAGCAAAAAAACTCTGGCATAGCCGTCCCAATGAGAGAAGAACTGGGGCGAGCACGCCAACGTGGGCATAGGTTGGAATCAAACCGAAAGCTGCTGTCGTGACAGCTGTCCCTATTAATGACATTCTCAACGCTTTTTTCCTGCTATACCGGTCGCCGATATATCCGAAGACAAGGGCTCCTAAAGGCCTGATGAAAATGGAAAGTGGAATGATCGCGTAAGTCAGGAGAAGAGCTGTTAATTTATCGTGGAAAGGAAAAAACAACGGGGCAAGAAATGGGGATAAAAGACCATACAAAGCCGTATCATAATGCTCGAATATATTCCCTAGAAGCATACTCCATCTCATCTTCATCGGAAGTTGTTGTTCCATCCAGTGCTCCTTATGGCTGGCAGTAAGTATTCAAAAATGATCACAGATATTAGCTGTTATTGGGTTTATGGACAATGGTCTATATGGACTATACTTGTCCATATCTGTCCAACTCAATTATGCAATCACTTATTCACTCTTTTTTTTAATTAAAATAATAAATACATTATAATATTGACTAATAAACTTTTATTTATTATAATAAACCATGTAAATATAAAAATATTAGTAAAATTAATGTAATTAAAAAACAAAAAAATGGAGTTTATTATGAATGGTTGCAGCAGTAGTACATTTACACGTTTTCCACTAAATTCAGCACAAGGACCATATGATGCAGTAAGTTACAGGGAAGAATCGTCGATGGATACAGCTTCTTGTCCTATCATTTCCAGCGAAGTCATCAAGCAACTAAAAGAAAAAAAATCTCATATCATTTCCGCAAACATGGCTGTTAATGGTAAAATTCCTGCAGAGGTAGGACCATTTGCAGAAGAAAATAAAGCTTTATTAGCACAACAAGATCGATTGGTCATGGTTCTAGAGCCAGAGGCACTCGTTGCTGCGATGCGAATGAGCACACGGCGCCACACCATTAGTAGTGATATGATTGTTGGTGGCAAAATTCCACAGCAAGTAGGACCTTTTGCTCACATCAATCTTAACCCAACAACGATCTGGTCAAAAGGATCGAGAACACTCGATTAATCCTGAAAACCTGATTTCCTTAACGCGAGTTTTGAATTCAAAACTCGCGTTAATTGTTCTCTTTCTCTCTATTCCCCTTCTTAGCTGCCCTCCCGATTCGTTCCAATATATCACTTCAGATTTAATGTCATTTGCGTTACGATAACGATTAAATCCCACACAAGGAGCGAGCAAATGAACGAAAAAATTTTTAAAGCGTTAAATGAACAAATCAAACATGAATTTTATTCATCATATCTTTATCTCTCTATTGCATCCTACTTTGAAAATATCCCTTTAGAGGGTTTTGCAAAATGGTTTCGCAAGCAAGCGGAAGAAGAGCAAGAACATGGGATGAAAATTTATCAATACATCCTCGACAGAAATCTTCATGTGGATCTACAGGGAATAGAAAAACCGACAGGACACTTCAATTCTATCGAAGAAGTTTTTGAGCTCGCTCTTAAGCATGAAAAAAAGGTGACTCATTGGATCCATCAGATCTATGACATTGCTGTAGCTGAAAAAGACCATGCCACCCATATCTTTCTACAGTGGTTTATTTCCGAGCAAGTTGAAGAGGAAAAAAATGCTCAAGACAATCTCGACCAGATAAAGCTGATCGGCGACGACAAAGGGGCTCTGTTTGTTCTAGACCAAAACTTTGCAAAGAAAGCAAGTTAACGAACGCCTTCAGCATGAATGCAAAGTGATTTATCGCTTCTATTTAATGTAAACACTGCTAAAGTTTTTTAATTAAGAGAGGAAATTAACAGATAATTTTATCTTTTCCTCTCTTATCTGCCTTTTATCTCTGTCTATTCAAAAAACCTTTGATCGTAAATGGGTTAAGCGAACTTTATAGAAAGAACAAGGGACCTCAAGAGGTAATTGCAGAAGTCTGGCCTATACCTGTTTGAGCTTAGCTTTCGCCCCCAACCAACTTTTATAAGCGCACAGGTTCTGATCAACATCCTTTGGCGGAAAAGCGAAAGGGGGCTTTCGCACTCCAAACGCTTCGCGTATCC
>JAGVJP010000025.1 GCA_020051075.1 Parachlamydiales bacterium | reverse complement strand
CACTCCAAACGCTTCGCGTATTCAAGACGATTCGTTGGATACGCGAAGCGTTTGGAGTGCGGAAGCCCCCTTCCGCTTTTTTGCCAGAGGTTGTTGATCAGAACCTGTGACATGAATAGCGTCAGTTCCGGGCGACAGCTGGCAGAATTGATTCAGGCGCTGGGAAAGATATTGAAACAGTTTCTGATGGAGTGATTGCAGGACAGTTGAAAATGTCCTATGCTGATAACCAGATTGGTTTGCTCCGTTTATTAAAGACCTCAAGATTTCTCATTACCATCATCACCTTCTTTTGAAGAACACAGATACACAAGACATGAAGACATCAGGGATTTTCACCCTCCTGCATGATTCTATAGAGATTCCCAATAGGTTTGCATGGAAGGAGAGAGATGGTGAGTCAACTTATGGAAGGGGACAGGCGCTAAGTGATGATGCTCTGTATCGATGAATGCGATTTTCTCCTTTATTGTGAACGGTGTGTTATCCGGATAGACAGAGTCGATGAGTCCCACTTCAGTCAAGAGGGTAAATAACGCAAAGAGCTGCTCATGGGTGATCTTGTTTTTATAGGCATCGAGGTTGTCTTTAGCCCTTAAAATGCGCATGTCTTCGACGATGAGAATGAAATTTTTTCTTATGTAATATGGGTCGTCAGGGGGTGCTGGAAATTCAGGCAAGGGGTAAATCCATTTCTTTGGGGCAACAAAATCATGAAAATTATGTTTTCTGATGCACTCTTTGATGCTGCGTGCCCCTTCGATCCGTTTGACCCAGTTGTCCCATTCAGCGACATAAGGTTGTGTATCGAAGAACACCTTAAACAAGTACCCCGGAAAACGGTGATGTTTTCCCACGACGATGTTAGTTGGCTTTCGCATTTTTACTTTATTGAATCCGGCTTTTTCGAAGCTTTCTTTCGATAGCGTCACCCTTTTTTGACTAAAGAAACGGTCGAGTTTTTTCTTGATGGGGTGATTGTGAGGGAGAAAATAGGGTTCTAATTCCTGCCAGAGAGACTCTGGCACATGAGGGTTGTATGCATAGATGAGGGAAGCGGCTCTGCAATGATAAGAGGAATCTGAACAAGATAGACAAGATAGGGGACAAAACAGGATAAACAAGATCGCTGTGCGGCAGGATAAGAAAGATGATAAGAGAAACATCATTCCACATGCTATCATCACTATCTTTCCTATCATCCCTATCCTGCCGTTTGCGATCCTGCCTATCCTGTTTTGCCCTTTTTGCCTATCCTGTGCAGCCCCTAGGGATCTCGCCGGTCTTGTCGAGGGATCCAAGGCTTGCTTTTACCGTCAGGAATCAGCTTAGCTTGATATATTCGTTCCCACTCTCTCTGCATGTCTTTTGAGAAGTAGTGTGTCATCTTATGAAAAGGGACAGGCCATCGGTGCCAATACTCTGTGTCGATGAGGGCGATGCGGCCATCTTTACAGAAAGGGCAGTTAAAGCAATAGGTGGAGTCATAAAGACCGCACTCTTGAAAGATGACATACATTGCCTGCAGCCTTTTCTTGTCGACCGCAGATTTATACTTCTTCTCATTTTTGCTGTGGCCCAAGATGCGCATGTTGTCACAGACTAAGACGAAGTGCTTCGGAATATATTGCGTGCCTTTTGGACAGGAAGGATGCTCCGGCAGAGGATATAGCCATTTCCTTGGGACGGAAAACAATTGACCGTAGTTATGACGTTTTATGCAGTCTCTGATGAGGTTGGCACCTTGAATGCGGTGAATCCATCGGAGATAGTCATATTTTATTCCCACTTCATTATCGCAATAGATTTTGAGGAAATGCTCCTTGATGTCAGGATGAGACGATGCTAACACCCGGCTCCAGCGCCCTGGCTTCCACCGTGAAAAACCTGCCTTCTTACAGGATTCTGGGGAGATTGTAATCCGCTGCGCTGAGAACATCCGGTTGAGTTTAGGGATAACAGGATGATTCGAGGGAAGAAAATAGGGTTTGCAATCCTCCCATACTTTAGGGTCGACGTTTTTGTTAAAAGCAAATTCATGCACATCCAATCGAGTGGCAGCTCTAAGCAATGCCTGAATTTTGATTGGACTTCTGCTGAAGTGATCTTGATGGGAGTTTGTGTGTGGAAGCGCTACCTGCATGTCAGCATATTGTGCTGGGACGAGCATCCGCTTCACAACAGGCTCGTTATCCTCTTCATCGATAGAGACTTGCAACACGTTTCTTGGTTGGATGAGGTCTTCATCGTAAACATGGATGATTTCGGACGGCACCGACAGCCTTCCTTGATATTTACCACTCTTCACCCTAGCAACGATGCGGTAATAGGCTAATCCTCCACCAATTTGAACTTTGGGTTCTGGCACGATGGCGATGAGGTTTTCATTGGCATCGGCATCGACAACTTCTCCGTCAACCATGCCGTTGATCTGTTTTGAGCAGTAGATCGATGGGATGAAATCGAGGGAATTTGATCCAAAGACAAGATATTCAATCTCGTCGTCGGTCTCTTCCGCCCTCCTCTCCCAGGTTAGTTCAAAACTGTTATCGTCAATTTTATTGAATTCAACTTCTTGGACGTCTATTGGTTTGTGGATAACAAAAGGTTGAGGAGCGGACCATTCGTTCCACGTTCCATCCACGAACGCTCTAACGCGGAAATAATAGGTTGTCTCTGGATTTAAAAGAGTTTCGCTGATCAAAGGAAATGTCACAGCAGCACGATAAGGCTCCACCTGATTAAAGTTGGAAGGAATCATTGTGAAGTCCGGTGCTGAGGAGATCTGCCACCAAATCTCATCGATTTGGACTTCTTTCACAGGAGACAGCGAGAAAACTGGCGGATAAGCCTCTTCGACTTTGACATCAAGGGGAGAAGATAAACGTGAATTCTCATCCTCATCAATACAAAAAGTCCATTTAATTTTGGAATGGTTGAGTTTGGTGTTGAGGGAAAGGGTCTGCTGTTTCTCGGGCAGTGAGGGGAAAAGGGCTTGTGAGAGAGCACCTTCGAAGAGGAGCGTCCCTTCAGGAACGTTATCAAAAGAGATTTTAAGAGAATAGATGGAGTCTATTTCAAAATGGAATGCTTCTTCAGGTTCTAAGACGACGTCGAAATCTTTAAGATTTAATTGAGCCGTGCTTTGGTTGACAACAACAGTGAGTGGGATAGGGGAGTGATAGGTCCATTCTCCTGAGAGATTGCGTTCGTTCAAGTTCACTCGGTGTGTGGCTGATCGTTCATAGCCGTTTGGGTTCTTGCCTGTTTCGATCGCTCTAAACGCCAAGGTTTCGAGAGGAAATAGTTCATACCCTTGTTGGTGTGAAGGAATAGGGGGTAGGGAAATTTCGATTTTTTCAGCCATGGCGGGTTCGATAATCGCAAATCGTGCCAACTCACTCCATGTGCGGTCTAGGTTTAGTTGTTCCTTCGCGCTGCCATGTTTGGTTCTAAGAGCAATGAAAGGGTCGTCCATCACCTCTTCAGATGAAATTGGAGTTTCGTTGTTCATTGAAAGGTAGATTTGACCTGTCGATAGATCTAGGAACGTCCATTCACCTTCTTCTAATGAGAAATCGTAAACGGTTTTTCCTTTGACATTAGCCAATCGGATGTCGAAACCGAGGGATTGACACAGCTTTAGAAATTGCTGCTCATATTCACTCGTTGAACAAATTCCTTTATTGTTCAGAAGTTCGATCGGATGGAGGCTACTTGCTGGAACGTGGTCGGAGGGGACGACAGAGTCGTTCCAAAGGCGATAGAGAGAGAGGATGGGATACCTGGTCTCGAGGAGCCAAGAGGCCAAACTGTCAAGAGTGAGGCATTGAGAAGATCTCGTCAGTGGGAAAACATCTTTCACCGGCTGTCCGCCCACATTTTCTAATCTTAGTTCACTGATTAAGACGTGGGAGGTGCTGCATTCAGCTGTCCATTGAGTTTGCTCTCTGTGATCAAAGAAACATTCAATTTCTTTGCAATGTATTCCGCTCTGACAAACGGAAAAGAATAAAATAAAGACGATCGCACGATTTACAAGCTTCATTTTACAACCCTTTTGATGTGCCCTCAGTTTGTGATGAGATCATTGTCTGAGAACTTTTTTTCTTGTGGATGGAGATCATAAATCTTTCTTGCCTTTTTCTGCAAAACCCTTTTTATTGAAAAATAGAGGGTTAAATTAATTTTTTTATTCTGGTGTTGAATCAATGAATCGAATCGCCGTGCTATTTACACTTTTACTTGTCTTCATCACAGTCGGATTCGCCTGGCATGTGGGTGTCAGCAAAAAATTCAAACTTTTTAAACATCGGGTAGAAAAGCATTCTTTCGTTATCGAGCAAGCGCATAAGCAGATTGAGTTTAATCTTGTTGATCCGGAGCAGGCACCGAAGGGGATTCGTCCCAGTGTGATGCGCGGGTATCAATATGTTTTGAATACCCCATTTTATCTACCGAAGTATTGCAAAAACCAGCTTTCATGTACAAACTGCCATTTTTGCGGAGGCGATACCCTTGGAGGGAAAAATGGTGGCATCTCTTTAGTCGGCGTCACGACAGAATATCCCTCTTTTTCAAAACGCGATGGGAAGACCATCACATTGGCAGGAAGAATCACGAATTGTTTTAGACGAAGCATGAATGGCATCGCACCAGCTGAAAATTCGCAAGAAATGCACGATATTCTAAATTACCTGCAGTGGATTTCTAAAGAGGTGGAAGAGGTCAAAAATATTCCTTGGCTAGGACTTCCCGAAATTAAAAGCGAGCATAAGCCTGATCCAGAGGTTGGAATGAAGTTGTATAAGCAGTATTGTCTGGCATGTCATCTCGCTGATGGCGAAGGGGGCGGGATCCTCACTGAGGCTGATGGGAAAGCCATTCCTCCGATCTGGGGGCCTTCCTCTTTCAACGACGGGGCAGGGATGAGTACCATGAAGATGATGGTGCCATTTATCATGTTGAATATGCCTTATGGTCAAGCGACATTAACTGAAGATGAAGCTTTGGATATCGCGGCATATGTACTGAAGCAACCCCGTCCTGTGTTCACCCCACCGTGAACGAGGTCTGAGCTCACCCCCCTCTTTTTTTAACGCAAAGAAGCAAAGAAGGCGCAAAGGCGCAAAGAGGGGATGGGAGCAGAAAGTCAAATGTTTTTCGTTTATTAAAAATTCCATCTCAAGTCTTATCACTTCTCTCTGCCTCGAGTTTAGCATTTTTTACCCTAACTTTGTGTCGTTATTCAAAGTGATCTAAGGGACAAGGGACCTAAAGGAAAGGGACAAGGGACCAAAAGGACCTAAAAAGAGACGTAAGGGACAAAATATTGCCAAACATGTGACATTATCTACTGAATCAACAAATGCAGAAGTTTGAACCAACTTTTTTTGCCTCTTGCAGCTTTCAT
>JAGVJP010000021.1 GCA_020051075.1 Parachlamydiales bacterium | reverse complement strand
GGATACGCGAAGCGTTTGGAGTGCGAAAGCCCCCTTTCGCTTTTCCGCCAAAGGATGTTGATCAGAACCTGTGCGCTTATAAAAGTTGGTTGGGGGCGATAGCTAAGCTCAAGCGGGAGGATGGTTGGGAAATGGTTCTGGGATTGCCGACAATCACATATTGTGATAAATTTGAAGGAGAGTCAAAATCTGAAAACGAATTTTGGACAACTATTGATCTCTTTGATGACTTGCCCGAATTAACCGTTAAAACAGGAAGAAGATTATGCCATTCCTCTTAAAAACAGTGATTACTTTTAGCATTGCCTTCATTTTTACAGTCATCTGGCTTGGATATCTATTTCCTACTCATCTCATTGAAGCTCTCAACATATATTTTTTTTATCCACCAGTCTTTATAGGGTATGTAATCATTTTTTTAAGATTTTTGATTCCACTTTCGTGTCTTATAGCGGTATTATGTATTTGGATTAGTTATTATTATGAGAAAATTACTCTTATGTATTGCAGCAACCTCATCCCCATCATGACATACATAGCTGTAGTCAAGATTCATCAATTGCTTTTTGATCTTGCATGGTTTTTGGGAAGTTAGAAGGGAATCGAAGAGAACGTGTAAGAGTGATCCAATTTTTTTCTTGAGTGAAATGAATATTATAATATATAATTAGTGATGTTCTATTAACTAGCATTAACCAAGTAGGTTGCGACTATGGACTTTACACCCTGTCCAAGCTCTATGATAGAGCCGATACATACCAATAAGAGCAGCTCTTCTGCATCTTATCTTTCTTCGTTCAATTCTTCTTTTCGTCGTTCTTTCCGCCGTCGGCGTTAAGCCACCCTTTTTTTTCATTTTTTATTTTTACCTGTAACTAGCTAACGAGCTTAGTTCATCGTTTTTGTTAAACGTGAATTTATTGCTCTATAAATCATTTTTCATCTCGTTTTGAAAACTTATTTTGCTAGTCAAATCATTTCAACAGACGTTTTAGGATCTCGATTCCTTGCGTCCAAACCTTTTTAGGAGTTTTTATGTCCGCATTGTTAAGTAAATATTTTATTGCACTACTCACTACTGCTGCAGTTCTTGGGTTCATAGGGATGACAGTTTTTCAAGAACATGAAAAGCCTTCTCATGAAACCTTAGTCGTTGGCCTGCAAAGTGAGTATCCACCGTTTGAATTTATGGATGCCCATGGAAAAATCGTCGGATTTGATATCGATGTCGCCGCACGAATTGCTGAAAAGCTTGGGAAGACACTTGTCATCAACAACATGGAATTTGAAGGGCAAATTCTTTCGCTCAAACAAGGCAAAATTGACCTGATCATGAGTGGCATGGAGATCACTCACAGCAGACTTAAAGAGATTTTAATGGTTCCCTATCATGGAGAAGCCGTCACAACTTTAAGCCTTATTTTTTGGAATGAAATCCCACAAGGGGTCCATTCCCTTGAAGACGTTGCCAAGCTCCCCAACCCGACCGTCAGCGTTGAAGCGGGAGCCATTCCAGAATTGTATATGAGTCGATACCAAGATATCCAAACTAAGTCTCTGCAAGGTGCTCTAGCTCCATTGATGGATGTCAAATTTGGAAAATCTGTTGCGAATTTAGTCGCACCAGATGTCGCAAAATATCTCAAGAAGAAGCATTCCGAAATTCATGTTTTAGATGTTCCCCTCTCCGAGGAAGATGCGACGTTGGGTTTTGGCATCGGGATTAAAAAAGAAAATCAAGAGCTGTTTCAACTTGTTCAACAAATCATTCAGGAACTCAAGACTTCAGGAGAGCTTAAGCACCTGGAAGATAAATGGTTTAAAGGAGGCGAATAATGTTTGAAGAATCTTCTTTATTGATGAATTCAATCCCATTATTACTTCAGGGCACTTTAACAACCCTCCAGATTGCTTTTGCCTCAATCGCATTAAGCTTTTGCGGAGGAGTCGTTATCGGTGTGTTGAACTGCTGCAAAATGGGTAATTCATTCTCTAAGTCCATTCTCAATAGCTTTGTTTGGATCATAAGAGGCACGCCATTGTTTGTTCAGGTGCTTATCGTCTACTACGCTTTGCCTGAAGCCATCGGAATATCCTTCTCGCCTTTTACTGCTGGCGTGATCGCCCTTGGCATCAATTCCATGGCATATATTTCAGAAATCGTACGCGGAGGCATTAATGCAATCCCTGAAGGACAGTGGGAAGCAGCTTACGTGATAGGACTGAGCCCCTGGAAAACTCTGAAAGGAATCATCCTGCCGCAGATGCTCAGGATGTCCCTTCCCAGTTTAATTAACGAACTGACTTCGTTGATCAAGGAAACCAGCATTCTTATGGTCATCGGTGTAGCCGAACTGACAAAAGTCAGCAAAGATATTGTCGCCCGCGAGCTAGATCCGATCACAATCTACCTGGCAGCTGCAGCTCTCTATCTTATCATGACAGCAAGTGTCTCATTGTTTGCTCAATTAACACAAAAGAGGTGGTATTGATGATTTACGGCAAAAAAATCTCATGGAGTTACAAAAGTAAAAAGGGATCTCTCCCAGTCTTAAAAGAAGTCACTTTTGAATTAAAAAAAGGGCGCATCACGACGTTTATGGGGCAAAGCGGAGCTGGCAAAACCACGCTTCTTAAATGCGTTGCTAATTTGCATTCCAGCTACGAAGGCGTCATCACATGCAATGGAGAGGACATTAGAAAGTTCGATCCTGTTGAAAGGGCTTCGAGAATAGGATTTGTCTTGCAGCAGTTTCATTTATTTCCTCATCTATCCGTCCTTAGCAATTGCACTTATGCTCTTGTCAATGCGATGGGGATGGGAGAAACCGAAGCTGAAAAGAGAGCGATCGTAACCTTAGATAGCTTAGGCATGCAATCGTTCATCCAGTCCTTTCCCTCGCAACTTTCTGGTGGACAGCAACAGCGGGTCGCTATTGCTAGAGCGTTGGTGCTGCATCCTAACATCTTGCTCTTGGATGAACCAACCTCAGCCTTGGATCCAGAGAGTAAATTGAGCTTGGAGTCCCTTCTCCTCGATCTCAACAGAAGAGGGATCACCATCGCCCTCTCAAGCCATGACATGCCTTTCATCCGGAAGATGATGGACGTTGTGTATTTCATGGAACAAGGAGAGCTGATTGAAGAGTGGGATCGAACCACTGACGATCTCTCATCCAAAGATAGAATTAAACAATTTTTAACACATATTTAAAATAACCATTCAAGGAGAACATATGAAAAAGGTGATTTTAGCCTATAGCGGAGGTCTTGATACTTCTGTCATTTTAAAATGGCTAATAGGAAAGGGTTTTGACGTTGTCTGCTTCTTAGCTGACGTCGGGCAGAGAGAAGACTTGGAATCGATCAAACAAAAAGCCCTTAAGCTGGGCGCAAGTCGAGTCTATATCGAAGATCTCCGCCAAGACTTCGTTGAAAACTATGTTTTTCAAGCATTAAAAGCCAATGCACAATATGAAGGGAGATATCTCTTAGGCACTGCTCTGGCTCGACCATTAATTGCAAAAAAACAGATAGAGATCGCACGACAAGAAAATACCTGTATCGTTGCTCATGGAGCAACAGGAAAAGGCAATGATCAGGTGCGTTTTGAAATTGCCTATCTCACATTGATGCCAGAAGCTGTCATCATAAGTCCATGGAAAGATCAGGAATTTCTCAACCAATTCAAAGGACGAAGCGACTTGATCGCGTATGCTGAGCAGCAAGAGATCCCGATCTTTTCAACGTTGCAAAAGCCCTACAGCATGGATGAGAACATTCTGCATACAAGCTATGAAGCAGGAATTTTGGAAGATCCCTCCCAAGAACCTCCAGAAGATATGTTTCAACAGATTATATCTCCTCAAAAGGCTGTCGATGAAGAAGCGCATATTATGATTGAGTTTGCAAATGGCATCCCCATTTCAGTCACAGATTGCGACGATGGAATCTGTGTGAACGAATCGGCAGTTGCCCTTCTGACCTATCTTAACAAGCTCTGCAGCAAGCATGGCATTGGCAGAATGGATATTGTAGAAAACCGATTTGTAGGAATGAAATCACGAGGCGTCTATGAAACTCCCGGCGGAACAGTTTTGTGGAAAGCGCATCATGACCTTGAAGCCCTTGTATTAGATCGAGAGGTTTTCCATTTGAAAGAGCTGTGGATGCCAAAAATCGCACAATTGATATACAACGGCTTCTGGTTTAGCCCTGAAATGGAATTTCTTATGGCTGCAATAGAAAAAAGTCAAGCGCATGTAGAAGGTAAAGTGTATTTAACACTATATAAAGGAAATGCCATCATCACGAAACGTGAATCGTGCAAATCCCTTTATAACCAAGACATTGCCAGCATGGATCAGTTAGGAAATTATGACCAGCTCGACGCTAAGGGCTTTATCAAGCTCAATGCGTTAAGACTAAAACACAATAAAGCAATATAAATATAAGGAGAAAATATCATGACAATTTTAGAAATTTTAGAAAAAATCAATCATACACCTATTCAAAAAGGACAAAAAGTTGCGGTCGCCTTCTCGGGGGGTCTAGATTCATCCCTTGCCATCCCTCTGCTTCGACACATCTATCAAGCTAAGGAAATCATTCCAATCACGATTGATGTCGGTCAAGGGGATGAAGAAATCAAAGAAGTGTATGACAAAGCTGTCGCAATGGGCATCAAACCCATAATGATTGATGCTAAAGAGGAATTTTCAAAAGAATGGCTATCAAAAGCTATCCAAGCCAATGCTGACTACAATGGCTATCCCGTGTCAACTTCGATGACGCGCCAGCTGGTCGCAAGAATCATTGCACTAGAAGCAAAAAAACTGGGTTGCGATGCGATCTTAGAAGGATCGACTGGAAAAGGAAATGATCAATACAGGATGCACAATGTGTTTAAATTATTCGCTCCTGAACTTGATGTGTTAGTACCAGTGAGGGACTTTAACTTAACTCGACTCGAAGAACAGCTGCTATGCCAGCATTGGGGGGTGCCTATAACAGAACAAATCGTTGGTGGAGATGATAAGACATTATGGTGTCGTTCTATTGCCTCTGGAGCAATCGATCTGAATCAACCTATCTCTGATGACGTCTGGATGTGGAGAATTCCTCCACAAAAAGCTGTAGATCAGGAGATAGAAATTGAACTCGAGTTTTCACAGGGACTGCCGACCAGCCTTAACGGCAAAGAACTTCCTATCGATGCCATGATCAGCGAACTGAATCACATCGCTGGTTCACAAGGGATCGGTTTAATCGACATGTTTGAAGATGGCATCATGGAACTTAAGAGCCGAGAAATCTATGAAGCTCCTGCAGCCCATGTCATTCTAAAGCTTCACCGTGATCTGGAACAGCAATGTTTGACTAAAGATGAAATTCAATTCAAGAGAAGTGTCGATGCACAATGGGCTTACCTTGTTTATCATGGACTCTGGTACTCCCCTCTGAAACAAGCTTTAGATGCGTTTATTTTCCAAACACAACAAATGGTCTGCGGAAAGGTAAAAGCAAAATTATACAAAGGCAATATCACAATCACCTATCGAGAGTCTGCCTATTCTCTTTTTGCACCTGAGATACGATCAATAAAAAACGCTTCATTTGATCAAAGATGGTGCGCTCATGCCGCAAAGATACGAGGGCTTCCTTGTGAAATCCTTGCAAAAAGACAAGAAACGATCACACAAGGAGGGATATCATGAAATTATGGGAAAAGGGGTATACATTAGATCATCTGGTAGAAACATTTATGACTGGGGACGATCCTTTGCTGGATCGTGCCCTCATTACTTACGACTGCTTAGGAAGCATTGCCCATGCAAAAATGCTCGAAAAAATTGGTGTTTTAACTGCTGAAGAATGTCAGAAATTAGTGAATCAATTAAGGCATATCATTCAATTAGATGAGGAGGGTCAATTTGTCATTCACGCAAAAGATGAAGACGTCCACACTGCAATTGAAAATGCATTAGTGAGCAAGCTAGGCGATATTGGAAAAAAACTTCATACAGCACGATCTAGAAATGACCAGGTTCTTCTAGACATGCGTCTCTATATGAAAAATCAACTCCTTGAGATTGCTGCAGAAGTCTTAAGTGCTTGCCATATTCTCTGCAAATTTGCAGAGTTGCACCAAGAAGTCCCTTTCCCGGGAAGGACCCATTTTCAACGGGCCATGCCTTCTTCCATTGGGCTATGGGCTGGCGCCTTTGCAGAATCCCTCCTCGATGATATGCATTTATTAAAGGGAGTTTATGAACTTGTTGATCAATGTCCATTAGGCTCTGCAGCAAGCTATGGAGTCTCTCTGCCCATTGATCGACAATATTGTGCAGATCTCTTAGGATTTAAATCAGTTCAAAATAACGTCCTCTACGCAAATAATAGCAGAGGAAAATTTGAAGCTGCAGTTTTGCATGTTCTCGTTCAAATCATGAATGACCTCAGCAAAGGAGCTACAGATGTGATTATTTTCAGCACTCCTGAATTTGGGTATTTAGTATTGCCTGAAAAGTTCTGTCCAGGAAGCAGCTTAATGCCGCAAAAACGAAATCCATGCCCGCTGGAAATCGTCCGCGCCAAATCTGCCATTGTTCAAGGACTGCTGTTTCAAACTTTAGAACTGATACGCGCTTTACCTTCAGGCTACAATAGAGATTTTCAAGAGACTAAACGTCCAATGATGCAGGGATTGGATACAACAGCCCTCTCTCTAAAAGTTTTTTCTCTGATCTTTTCTGAAATACAGGTCGATAAAAAAACATGTATAGAGGCATTTACACCTGAACTATTCGCCACTGATCAAGTATTAAAATTGACCAGTGGAGGCATTCCATTTAGAGATGCTTATCAACAAGTGGCAAAAGACCCAATGGATGTTTCTGAAACCGATCCTGTTGCTAACATTTTGTCTAAAAAACATCTAGGGGCTACAGGAAATCTGGGAATAGCAAAGAGCGATGCCAAACGCAGAGACTATCAACAGTGGGTTGACGAGGAGAAAAATAAATGGGCTGAGATTCTGAAGACAAAGCTCATCTGAATTCCAACACCTCTGTGGCGATTTTATTGATGAAAGTCTGGTCGTGGGAAACAGCTAAGACCCCCCCTTCAAAACTCAAAATAGCTGTTTCCAACGCCTCTAACGTCAATAAATCCAGATGGTTGGTGGGCTCATCTAACAACAGAACATTGGGCCTCTCCAGGACGAGGGAAAGAATCATCAGGCGCTTTCTCTGTCCTGTGCTAAGGGTTGCAAATGGACGGTTGAGAAGCTCTGACCCGCCGATGGCTGCTTTGTGCAGTTCTCGTCTCAATTCCTCCTCTGATAAGTGAAACTTGCTCTGAAAATATTGGAGTGGAGTTTCACTCATCGGCAGCAACGCGATGTCTTGATCTAAGTAACTGATGACTGCTGTCGGAGCCGTGCGGATGAGTCCTGCATCGACCGGCAGCAACCCAGCAAGGCATCTAAGGAATGTCGTTTTGCCAGAGCCGTTAGATCCAGTCAGGACAATGCGGTCTCCTTTGCACAGGGTGCGACTCAACTCAGCAAACAGCAACTTGCCGTCGTAGGCTTTGCTGATGTGATCACACTCGATGGCAACGACAGAGGCAAGGGGGACGCCGGCAAATCTTAACCCTTTAATGGTTTTTGGCTTGGGATGGGACAACGGGTTGTCCTCGATTTCTGTAAGCCGAGCTTTCAAAGCGGAGAGACTGTGCTGCAAGGATTTTTGATGATTCTCGCCTCTCCGGTCATAAGCCATCACATTGCGGTCAGTGGGGGAAGAGGCTTTTCTTTTGGAGAAACTCATCGCCTTGATCTTCTGCTTTAATGCCGCCCGTTCCTCTTCCTGCGCCTCATAGGCCCTTATCTGCCTTTCCATCAGCAACTTCTGTTCTTCAAGATAGAAATCGTAGTTGCCTCCATAGCAAGAAAGCCTGCCCTGTTTGAGTTCGATCAAACGGTTGCAGGTTTCATTGAGGAATGTTCTGTCATGTGAGACGATGATGGTGGCCCCCTCTCGTTGACGTAATGTCATCTGAAGCCAATCCACCATAGACTGATCCAGATGATTTGTCGGTTCATCCAGCAAAAGCAGGTCAGGGTTTTCGATAAGGGCCCGAGCTAAAGCCACACGGACTCTTTGCCCGCTGCTTAAGCTGGCCATCGGAACATCGAGGAGGGCGAGATCAAGATCGAGTCCACTCAGAACTTTTTCTATCGGCAGCCGTCGATAGCCGCCGAGCTGTTCATATTTTTCATGACAGGCAGCCCACTCGGCCAGCTGATCGGGTGCATCTAAATAGGCGGCCATTTGCCGTTCGAGTTCAGGTAATGGTCCTTCTTCTAGATAAGCTCTTGCACTCATGTCCGACGATTTCAGGGACACTTCTTGCGGCAAGAAGCCAATACTTAAATGAGACGCTCTGATGCAATCTCCTGCGTCTGGTTGAACCTCTCCCTGCAACAGCTGCAGAAGTGTTGTTTTACCAGCGCCATTTTCTCCGATGAGAGCAAAGATCTCGCGTTCGTTGACGGCAAAAGAGACATCATCAAAAAGGAGTGAGAGGCCAAAAGATTTATATAGATGTGAACAGCAAATAAGGAGACGAGACATAAGTTTGATCCTGGGTTTATCGTTTACGGATTGGAATCAAACTTAGTTCTTCATTGGTGAACCCTCCTTCAAGGGATGCTATTAAAGATTAATTATAACAACAATTCTGATTTTTCGCAAGAGGCGAGAATGTACAGCAATTCCCGCTGGCAGCCTGAAGCTGTAGACTACTGAGCATGGAACTCAAGATAAAAAAAATCAGGCATAGCGATGCCTTGTCTTGTTGTTCTT
>JAGVJP010000026.1 GCA_020051075.1 Parachlamydiales bacterium | reverse complement strand
GGATACGCGAAGCGTTTGGAGTGCGGAAGTCCTCTTCCGCTTTTGCAACGAATCATTTTGCCAAGTACCTGTGAGCAATTAAGAGATGTTTTTGGCGATTTCTCACGAGACTGGCGTACCTCTTTAAGTCCTTCTTGAACAAATATTTATCCTGTTTATCCTGCCGCTTGCGATCCTGCCTATCCTGTTCTGTTGCTATCTTGTAAATCCTGTTTTCTTCAGTTTTCCTTCGAGTTCGATGGCAGCAAAGTGAAATAGGGTGTCATATTCATGGATTGGCCGCTTTCCTTTCTGCTCTTGTTCGTCATTTTTTGCAGGTTCTGGTTTGTTGGCAGGCGGTGGGGTAGGTTTAGCTGCTTTTTTGTCTGTTGTACGGATGTCTGTAGCCTTTGGAGTGGGGTCGATGCAGACAAAGGGATCGATCGGCTGTGGTAACGCCTCTGACTGTTGTTTTACCGGTTCGGCTGGAGGAGGAGGTGTATTTCGTTGAATAGGTTCTGGTACTAGTGCTGGTTGACGCGGCTGCTGCTGCGGCTGCACGAGTTCAGCCTGTTTTGTCGGCGCTGGCTGTACAGGCTGTGGTGTGGCCACTGCTGGCATCGGTGGTGAAGAAGAGGGGGCAGCAGCCATCGAAGGATCTGAGAAGGCGGCTTCGAGGGCGGACAGCCGTCTGACGAGGAGTTCGAGCGGGATGCGGAAATGGCTGCGCATGACGTGGAGGAGGATTGACTCTAAAGAGATTTTCCCAAACGATGACGTGCGGAGCTGCTGCTGCGCTTGCAGGAGGTATTCGATTAACTCGATGCACTGCTCATCAGAATAAAGATGGGCCGACTGCTCATACTGCTCTCGTTCAGCTTTGGTGAGCGGGAGGGCGGCATACTCTTTGCTCGATAACCTGATCAGCAAGATCTGTCGCAGATGGTCGATGAGTCCGTCGATAAAGTATGAGAGGTCTTTCCCCTCAGAAAAGAGGCGTTGGGCGATGTCAAAGGCTTTGCTGAAGACGCCGGCTTTCCCTGCGCGGTCTAATTCGAAGTAGATTTCACGTGGGGGGAGCCCGAGGATGGAAGAAACCGACTCCAAGGTGATCCGCCCCTCTTCGAACGCTAAAATCTGATCGAAGAGCGACTCTGCATCGCGCAATCCTCCATCAGCCCGCAGGGCTAACAGATGCAGCGCTTCAGTGTCGGCGTCGACGCCAAGTTCTTGGGCGATGCGGGAGAGTTTAGCGATAATTTCTGTGAGGGGGATTCGGGTGAGGTTAAACCGTTGGCACCGTGATAAGATTGTTGCCAGCACCTTGTGTGGTTCTGTCGTCGCGAAGAAAAACTTCACTTTGGGAGGAGGTTCTTCCAATGTCTTTAAAAGAGCATTGAATGCCTCTTTGGTGAGCATGTGTACTTCGTCGATGATGTAGATCTTATAATGCCCGGATGCGGCTGCATAGCCAACGGTGTCGTTGATTTGGCGGATGTCTTCGATCCCTCGGTGTGAGGCGCCGTCGATTTCCATGACGTCGAGGGAATGACCGGAGGTGATCTCCCGGCAGGAGGAGCATTCGTTGCAAGGTTCCATCTCGTCTGATGGATGCTGGCAGTTCAGGGCTTTAGCCAATAAGCGAGCGAGCGTCGTCTTCCCCGTGCCTCGAGACCCGCAGAAAAGATAGGCCTGCGCGAGACGTTTGTGTTTGATCGCATTTTTTAATGTCGTGACGATCGCATCTTGTCCAACCACATCTTTGAAAGACTGGGGGCGGAAGCGGCGGGCGATCACCTGGTAATCTGGCTTCTTCAGGGTCATGATAATTTCAAAGCCTGCATTTTTTACTTTTCATAATTAGTGTCGTTAGATCATGATACTATCTTCACCTTTTTCTAGCATCAGTTATGGATACATTCTTTCACGATTTCTTTTGGGTAGGCGTCACCATTTTCTCCGCCGTGCTGCTAGTCAGTTTAAACTGGGGGCGGCGCCTTAGCCGAGAGAAGTCAGCCCTTCAACGGGAGCGGGACACTCTGCTCATTCAGTGGATGAAGGAGTGCGAGCGGCGGGCTGCTGCCGAAGAAAAGGGAGCGCGTGTCAGCGAGCTTGAAAAAGAGATTCAACGCAAGGATGATGCGTTGTCCTCTCTTCTGAAAGAGCAGGGCGACCTCAAAGCCCAGGTGATGGAAAAAGAATCCCGCCTTGTGCAACAAACGGTCTATGAAAAAGATCGGCTTGTTCTTCTTCAGCAGGCGCACGATAAGTTATCTGACACCTTTAAAGTGCTGTCTACTGACGTGTTGAATCAAAATATCCAGTCGTTCCTAGAGCTTGCTTCTGCCCGCCTGGAGAAGATCCAAGACCATGCCAGGAGCGACCTTCAGCTGCGTCATCAGGCTATCGACAACCTCGTCAAACCTATACAAACTTCTCTTAATACCGTCGACCTGAAAGTGGCGGAGTTGGAGCGGGTCCGATTAGCAGCCTATTCGACGTTGACGGAGCAGATCCACTCGTTGAACAAAGGTCAGCAGCAGCTGCACACGGAAACGGCGAACCTCGTCAAAGCTTTGCGGTCGCCGCATGTTAGGGGAAGATGGGGCGAAATACAGCTGAAGCGGGTTGTCGAAATGGCAGGGATGCTGGAACACTGCGATTTCACGCAGCAAGAGTCGTTGACAGCAAACGATCGGAGGTCCCGTCCAGATCTGATTGTTAAATTGCCGAACGGAAAACAAGTTGTCGTCGATGCGAAGGCTCCTCTGCAAGCGTATTTAGATGCACTGGAGGCCCCCGATGAAGGTTTGAAGTTAGCCAAGCTCAAAGAGCATGCCAAACAGATTCGGACTCATGTGACTCAGCTGGCGGCTAAGTCTTATTGGGAGCAGTTCCAGCAAGTCCCAGAATTTGTGGTGCTATTCCTCCCTGGCGAGACCTTCTTCAGCGCTGCCTTAGAGCAGGATCCAGAGCTGATTGAGTTTGGAGTGGAACAAAAGGTGATCATCGCAACGCCTACGACGTTGATCGCACTGCTCCGTTCTGTCGCTTATGGATGGAGACAAGAGCAAATAGCAGAAAATGCACAGAAGATCAGTGAGCTGGGTCGTGCGCTCTATGACCGGATCCGCGTTCTCGCAGACCACTTTGAAGATATGAGGAAAGGACTCGACCGCGCTGTTCACGCCTATAATAAAGCGGTCGGCTCTTTTGAAGGGCGTGTGTTGATTACAGCGCGGAAATTTAAAGATTTTGGGGCAACAGTTCAAGAGGAGATCCCTATCCTTGAGCCATTAGAGGTACAAACGCGGACATTGAGTGCAGTCAGCGAAGAATGTTAAGACTCTTTCCACTCGACGGTTACCCCTCAGGAGGGTACTTCCATGTTTCTGGTAAGTCATTGAATGAGAAGATGGCTTTATCGTTCACAATTAAGGTATAGAGGTACTCTTCAGGAAAATCGTTTAAGCGCAGCTTCCATTCTTCACCATCAACAATAGAAATAAAAGGATAATTTACGTCTCCTGCTTGCTCATTCCACTGCACTTCTTGTTCGAAATATCTATTTTGTAATTGAACGTATTTATCTCCCATTTCGGGGATTGCTCCGAACTTATGCATTAAATCTAACAGCTGTGCATATGCTTGTTGTTCTTCTGGGCTCATGTGACTGCCGGTTTTGTTTAACGGATTCATATTTTCCTCTTCATTTTAATGATGTAATTTAAATAAACGGGGCATTTTTTTGTAGGATATGGCCTTCCTCTGACTTTAATCGAAGGAGATTAAACTGTCTAGTATTGGGAACATTCTCACTATTTCAATGAATGTATCGGCTATTGCATTAGTTCGTGTTGATGAATCAATAATTCGACGAGAGGCTGCCTCTTCGCTTAAACCGTGAGCAATTCCTCTTTCATAGAGCGATTGGAATGTTGGGCCATCCTTGTGACCGTATGTTGCAAGGTCGCGCCTTTCAAGTGCTGCTACAGCTGTTCGATCAGCCATCTGTCCTCTTGCTTCTAAACGAGCGGCGTGTCGCATCTCGAACGCAATTTCTGCATACTCTTTTGTTGATAAGGAACCTAAGGTGTTTAGTGCTGATAGTGTTGGTTGAAATTCTGCGAATGTTTGTATCCAGCAATGATAAAAATCACGAGTGACGAGGTTGCTCATTGGTAGTGCAAATCCTTCCGGGTGCATCGCGTTGAGTTTTTCTTCGGCTCCTGCCATGCATCCTAAAGTAATTCGTGTTTTTAAATCTTCATTGATACTATGAAGTTGAGAATTTGATATGTTATATTCTGCTAAATCTCGGCCACCAGGGGTTGCATTTGTGACATCATGGCTATAAGCTTCAAATGCTGTTCTGGCTACTAAACTCAAACCTGGGGTCTGTTCTTCAACTAAACGTGCAATTGCTTGAGGATGAGGTGTGGGCTGAATGTTTTGAGTTCGATCAAGAGGTTCCATAACAACTCCTTGTTTTAAGTTTATATGCATTTGTACGATCTAATATTTATTATCGTGTTTTACTGTTTTTATTTTATTGTTTTTATATTAATTTCTGATTTTTATTTTAAATAGATTGCTGCTTTTTGATATAAAGGGTAGTTACCAAAAGGACAACATATGGGTCATTGGATGTGAGATTTTGTAATTATCTGAGGTTTAAGGCCTCTAAGAGATGATTCTCTTCAATATTTTCAGAAAAGGAGAGGTCTGCAATCGTCCTGGAGACTCTGATAATCCTGTCGCAAGCGCGTGCGGAGAGTCCCATGGCGTCAATGGCTGTCTGCAATCGAGCCCACCCCCTGTTGTCTAGAGTACAAAACTTCTTGAGTTCTCCTGTAGAGAGCTGCGCATTCGTTTTTGCAGATCCATAGCGGCGATGCTGCCACTCACGTGCCTGCTCTACCCTTTGACGGATTACTAGAGAAGATTCGCTTTCAGCTTGATCTGCAAGCTCTTGATAGCGTACGGGTGGAACATCGACTCTGATGTCTAACCGATCCCACAAAGGGCCTGATATCTTCCCGCGATACCGTTCAATTTGAAGGGCGCTGTCTTTGCACTGTTTGTCTGGATGCCCTAAATAGCCGCAAGGACAGGGATTCATTGCAGCAATGCACATCACGCTGGTGGGGAAAGTTAACGAGCCATTTGCCCGGCTGATGGTGACTTGACGGTCTTCAAGGGGCTGTCGCAGCACCTCCAGCACGGAACGGGAGAACTCCGGCAATTCATCTAAAAATAGGATGCCATGATGCGCCAATGAGACTTCGCCAGGCCTGGGGTGGCTTCCCCCTCCGATGAGGCCTGCATAGCTGATCGTATGGTGGGGCGATCGGAAGGGCCTCTGTTTGACGAGGCTCTGCCCTTCTGCGAGGAGGCCTGCAACAGAATGGATTTTAGTCACTTCAAGGGCTTCTTCAAGCGTCAGTGGAGGCATGATTCCAATCAAGGCTTTGGCCATCAATGTCTTCCCGCATCCAGGAGGTCCGGATAAAATGACGTTATGTCCTCCTGCTGCAGCGATCTCCAGCGCCCGTTTGGCATGAGCCTGTCCTTTGATGTCGGTGAAATCGACGAGAGCCGGGGATTGCGCTGGTGTTGTGTTCTGAGGATTCCATGCTGTGGGGCGGACTAAATTTGAGTTTTCTAAAACTTTGACTGCATCTCTTAGATGTCTAACCCCATAAACAGCAACTTCTTTGACGAGGGCGGCTTCTTCGGCATTTTGAATGGGTAAGATGACCCCCTTCTTTTTCTGTTCGCGCGCCAGCATGGCGATGGCAAGGCCGCCAGCAACAGGGCGGAGTTCGCCGCTGAGAGCGAGCTCACCGACGATGAGGAAGTCTGATGGGTTGACGTTGGGTGGTGTTTTCAGCTGATGGGACGAATGGAGAAGGCCGATGGCAATGGGGAGGTCGTAGAGAACCCCCTCTTTCTTTAAGTCTCCGGGGGCAAGGTTGATGGTGCAATGCATGGTCCCTAAGGTAAACCCTGCATTTTTCACTGCCGTGAGGACGCGATCTTTAGATTCTCTTACAGCAGCATCAGGTAAACCAACGATGACGATGCTGAATTTCTCTGTGTAGGTGACATCGACTTCCACTTCAACAGGTAAAGCTTCTAATCCAATCAATGAAACGCAATGAAAACGTGAAAGTGGCATAGATCATTCCTGAAAAATAAGGAAAGATTACCAATAACTCGAATTAATGTGTACATAACATTAAGCAAATGTTTCAACATTAATGAGAAATTTCCCAAAAGATGGTAAACAGGATAAGCAAGATCGCTTCGCGGCAAGATAGGCAGGATAGAGAAAAATATATTTCTCTATCCT
>JAGVJP010000110.1 GCA_020051075.1 Parachlamydiales bacterium | reverse complement strand
TGAATAACAAACTATCCTGCCCCATCTTTCCTATCCTCCCTATCTTGTAAAAATTGACAGGATGGGAAGGATAAAAAGGATGATGGTGCGTAAGATATTGGCTACCCTGCCCCTATCCTCCCTATCCTGTAAAAATTGACAGGATCGGAAGGATAAGAGGGATGGTAAGAAATGGCTCTCGAAGCGTTACTTTTTTGAAATGAGAGACAACGTCGCTTGGGGTCTCCAAAGTTAGTTACTTAACGAAGTTATGAAAATAGCCAAAAATTTAATGTATTTTTTTTATTTCATTAAAATGCCATCCCAAGCCTTGTCACTCCTCTTTGCGCCTTTGCGCCTCTTTTGCTCCTTTGCGTTAAAAAAGGGAGAATTTTGGTCGTGCGAAAATTCAAACAGAATGATATGCTTGCTTCTCAATCTTTTTAACATTCAGAAACAAGGAGATCAACCATGACTGTTGAACGAACATTATCTATCATCAAACCTGATGCTGTAGGAAAAAATCACATAGGCAATATCATTTCACGTTTTGAAAATGCGGGGCTGCGGATTATCGCTGCACGGATGAAGCATCTTTCCCAAAAAGACGCAGAAGGGTTTTACGCCGTACACAATGGCCGACCATTCTTCAATGACTTAGTCTCATTCATGACGACAGGTCCTGTCTTAATTCTCGTTCTAGAAGGAGACAATGCCATCGCCAAAAACCGCGACCTCATGGGAGCGACCGATCCGAAGAAAGCATCGCCAGGAACGATAAGAGCTGATCTCGCAACCAGCATCGATGAAAACGCGGTCCACGGCTCTGATAGCCCTGAAACAGCAAACACTGAAATTAATTATTTCTTCAAATTGGATGAGGTTTGTCCTCGTACCCGATAACTCTAGCACATGATAAGTTGTAGAATGCTTCTTTTTATCGATAATTATGATTCATTCACCTACAATCTTATCCAATGCTTTCACATGCTGGGGGTTAAGACCAATATCGTTCGGGGACAGGCTAAAACTGTTACTGAATGTCTAGGTCTTAACCCTCAGTATATTGTGATTGGCCCTGGTCCCGGCTCCCCTGCGGCTGCGCATCTTTCTAAGGAACTGATTCTGACCTGCAGCGGCACAATCCCCTTGCTTGGAGTTTGTTTAGGGCATCAAGCTCTTGCCGAATGCTTCGGCGGGACTGTTGCCAAAGCGGACATCCCTATGCACGGAAAAACAAGTCGAATTTTCCATCAAAATGAAGGCGTCTTCGCCGACCTCCCTCAAGGATTTCAAGCGACACGGTACCATTCCCTCATCGTTGAGGAGAAGGCACTCCCTGCCTGTTTGAAGGTCACTGCACGAACCGAAACAGGCGAAATCATGGGATTGCGTCATGTCGACCTCCCCTTACAAAGTGTGCAATTTCACCCAGAGTCTATTTTAACCGAAAATGGACTTGAGCTCTTGAAAAATTTTCTCACATAGACTATCAAAAGTTTTAATAGCCAGATTAATATAGACAGTCCCCCCTCAACTTTGTCTCACAAAAGGTGATTGCATGAAAAATAAAACAGCTCTATTTTTTTTCTCGATGATTTTCATCTTTCCCCTATTGCTTTGTGCGGAGCAAACACTAGCCCTCATTAAACCCGATCCCGTGAAAGAAAATCATATTGGTGAAATCATCACCCGCTTTGAAAAAGGGGGGCTGTGGGTAGCAGCGATTAAAATGATCACTCTAAATAAAGAGCAAGTGGGTCAGTTCTTCCTTCTCCAAAATAAACTTGCCGATCCAGCGATGTTCGATTACATCGCATCAGGACCTATTGTCGTCATGGTGTTAGAAGGATACAATACCATAGAGAGAAGCAAGGAGCTGATCGGAGCAGCAGATCCTCTTCAAGCCAAGAAAGGGACGATCCGAGCTGATTTTGGTGAAACGCCAATCCGCAATGCGATCTATGGGTCGGATAATCCACAAGCCGCATCCAATGAGATCACCTTCTTTTTTCCGCCTGATGAAATCCAAAATCGAAATCGGTCCATTTAACAGAAATCCCTCCTTTTTTTAACGCAAAGGAGCAAAGAAGACGCAAAGGCGCAGAGGGAGGGACAATGCTTGGAGTGGAATTTTATAAATTTCCCATCCACTTTTCCACAAAATGCAAGAATAACTATTGATTGAATATCCTAATATTTGCTACAAAAGACAATCTGAATTTAAATGGTGTTGCTTAACACCGAATTCCTACTTGCAAATCGGTCGAAAATTCGGAAAAGAACAATCTAACATCTCCAAAATGGAAAGCGGGAAACGTCCGATCAGCTTGGAAATTGCAAAACGCCTAGAAGAGATGTTTAACATCGATTACCGCCTATTTATTTAACAAGCCGTTTTGCACCACAACAGGCTAAATAATCAACGCAAGAACAACTTTAGATTGATTGCATATCCCAAATATTCTATCATTAGACTAGTCCCAGAAGGAATTTTCATGACATACAAGCCACTAGATGAAAAGACATATCGCAAATTCCTTAAAATGGTTGGTTGGGATCTTGTAAAAGGAAAAATCGACCACAAACTATTGGATGAGAATGGAATTTATGTATGCACAATACAGATCAGTCACTCCAAAAGAGGTAAACAAGAGGTTCCTGCCTACAGTGTTCAAAAAACAGAACGTGAATTTAAATTTAGAGGTTGGTCATGGCCACCAAAAAAGAAATAAAACAACATTTAAAAATGGCTTTAGAGGAAATCGGAAAGATAAAACCTTGGTTTGATAAAGAAGTCAATTCTTGGGTTTTTGAACACCCTGATTATCCTGTGGGATGCGGAGGGGATTCAGAACAAGAGGTCATAAGAAACTATCCCTTGTACTTAGAAGAGTTTATCGGTGAAAGGCTTAAAGACAATCTCAGTCCATCTGTGGAAAGTAGAACAAAGGGAAAAGGTGGTAAACGGGAAGGTGCCGGACGATCGGTCAATCCAAATAAAGAACAAAAAGTTCGCGTTTATGTTCCCTTGGACATAGCCAATCTTCTAAAAGAACCTGGAGTAGTCACCTATCTAAGGGGATTGATGCAAGCCTCCCATCATGTACATATGTAAAAGCTTACCCCCTCTTTGCGTCTTTGCGTTAAAAAAAGCAAAGAAGTTCTACATCTTGAAATCGAGGCCCAGGTAGGTGCGGCGAGCGTCTTGATCGGAGACTAACTCTTCTGAGGTTCCTTCAAAAGCTACCTTTCCTTCTTGAACTAAGTAGCATTTGTCAACGACAGAGAAGATTTCTCGAGCATTGTGATCGGTGATCAAGATGCTAATCCCCTTCTGAGCGAGGATGCGGATGAGGTGTTTGACATCTTGAACAGAGATAGGGTCGATATTCGCAAAAGGTTCATCGAGCATCAAACAGGTAGGATTAGAGACAAGAGCGCGTGTGATTTCGACGCGCCTGCGCTCTCCACCTGATAATGCCGCTGCTTTTTTCTTTGCTAGATGTTCGAGGTGAAGTTCGCATAGCAGCTCCTGGAGGCGTCGGTTCTGCTCTTTTTTTGAGAGAGGCAACGTCTCGAGGATGCATAAGATATTTTCTTCGACTGAGAGGTTGCGGAAAACCGAGGGCTCTTGAGCCAGATATCCCATTCCCATGCGGGCTCTCTGATACATCGGATCGGCTGTGACGTTTTGGCCTTGAAAGAAAACTTCACCCTCGTCTGGTTTGATGAGTCCGACGGTCATATAGAATGCCGTCGTCTTCCCAGCTCCATTAGGGCCAAGCAATCCGACGATCTCTCCGGAACCGACGGTAAAGGATAACCCGTTCACGACTGCTCTACCGCCATAGTTTTTGACTAATTTTTTAACTTCTAAGCAAACGGGAGCTTGATTCATCATTTGGGACGATCCTCTAATTGGAAATAGCGTTTAAGCTGTTTTAATTCTCGTTCAATAAAGGTGAAGCGGACATCTCCGATTCCCCTAACAGTCTCTCTTTGTGTCTGTTTGTCTTTATTGACAATCAAAGAAGGGGCGCTCATCTGCACATTATTCACTTTATCAAAGAACAACACACGATTGCCTTCGGGGCTAGAAAGGATCATTTCTTGAGTGATCGGATGATATTCCAACCGATCTGCCATTGCATAATGGAGAATGCCTCCAACCTCTTGAAGATGGCCATTGAAGCGATTAATCAAACGAACAGCTCCTGTAAGGATGACTTTAACAGGATAAGTCTGATGACCATCAGAGAAATAATTGATTTCAACGCGATCGGCAAACATCTCTCCGTAGTTATTTTCTAAAGTCACTTGATTTCTTTGCGTCGTCTCATCATTGCTATCGGGAGCATGATCGCGATCGTTCTCAAAGGTGATGCAGCATTGGCGATGATCGATGATCATCCGGCCCGGACAATGAATTTTGTGTTGGACCTCTTTCTCCAAGTCATTGAATATGACCTCAGTCAACTGAGGAGCTGTTACAGTGTGTATTGTCGTCCGGCCGTTGATTTCTCCTTGAACAAGGACAAGTTCATAAGGAGTCTTCACCTCTATGGCATTGTCTAGAATGAGATGAACATCTCCTTTTAGATGCTGCTGCTGTTTCGGATGATCCCAAATCAGCGCATCTGCTGAAAAAGTCAGCTCTTTTTTCATGGCACCATCCCCGTTTCCTTCTTTTTGTTGACGATGTGAATCGACTTTCAGCGCCCCTTTGGGATGAACCAAAGATAATTTTTGTTCATTGGTGTCAACTTCCATCGAGTCGGCTATGACGCTGTCGCCATCTGTAGTAGACAGGCTGCAGCCGCTTTCGCCTGTAAAAGAAATCCGCCCAGCCAATCGTACATCTGCATTCAAATCGTTCGGAATGATCCTTTGGTAGTGGGCAGCCTGAGCATTAATCGAATACTTCTGTTGATAGGTGACAGCAACGTCACCTAGGGCATAAATATCCTTGACAACGGCCCGAGAGCGCTGATCTTCCGAAGAAGCTGTTTTAATAAGATCTGCTTTCATCTGTCGGCTTTTAACGACGAACAGTGGAGTGGCGGCTGCTTCTGCATCGCCGCTCTTAAAATGGCGATAAACGACGTTCGGGTGGGAATGATTCCCTAAAAATACCCCCTGCATTTTTGTGTAGTCGATCTCAGCTGATTGGCAACTGAGGCAGCCTCCCCCTTCAAGTTGAATCTCAACATCTTCACTGATTTTAAAGAGCGCGGCCCTTTTCTTGACCTCATCACCCTTTAGAGGAACCATTGCAATGCGATGTGCCGTGATCTGCCCCAAGCCATGGCGGATGGAGACTTCGCCGATGAGGACGGCTTCTTTTCCATTAAATTGAGCTTCCCCTGACGAAACGCTCATCTGAGGCTTTTGGAGATGGCTGAAAAGGGGGGAATACAGCATCCAAGAAAGAGTTAAGAGGGAAGAAATCAATCGCCTCATCATTCATCCCACCAATCATGAAAAGTTGCATGAAACCCTTCAGCTTTAAACGTAGGCTCTTCTGAGAGTTTTATCGCAATGGTACTAGCTTTTCCACGCATCAGCGGCAACTGAAAATCATCACCACCTGGCCAAGCATTCCCTGGACAGAGAAAACGGGTAAATTCGACATCTTTTGCTTCGAGTAATCCGGTGCGATAAGAATAAATGGCTTCCTGAGCAGCCAGCTGTCTGACTAATTGCTCAGACTTCCCCCCATCTTCTTCCGAAGAGCCCCCCTGATTTGCCAAGAATAATTTCTCTTGCTGAATACAGTTAATGTCTTCAAAATATTCAATGAGTTCGACCCCCTCTCCCCGATTATGCAGAACTAACTCGGATTTCTCACTTGCCAGCCGAGACTGGTCGCGGTAAGTTCCCCTGTTGAGGATAATCTGCTTACTCACATGGGTTCGGGTTTGCCTCGTTTCCCCATCAGGTTTAATAGACTGCTTTTTTTTATGCTGGTCGCTGACTGCCATTAAATCGCTATACTTGGCTTCTGCATGAGAAAATGTGAAAAACACCATCCACGCAGATCCTATTGCCACAATTAACCACAAAAACACTGCTATAATCAGATATCGATTAAACATCATACTGCTGCATCAGCTCATAAAGCTGTTTAAATTGTGGAAGGAACTTGTCTAATTCGGTGAAATCCATCACAGAAGCTGCATCGCTCTTGGCCTTGGCAGGCTCAGGATGAGCTTCAATAAAGAGACAGTTGACTCCTGCCGCCAACGCAGCTCGTGTCAAGACAGGGATAAATTCCCTTTCGCCGCCGCTTTTTCCGCCCAATCCTCCTGGCTTCATCACAGAATGTGTCGCATCAAAACAGACAGGATAGCCATATTTCTGCATAATGGGGATGCTGCGCATGTCGCTGACTAGGGTGTTATATCCAAAAGATGTCCCACGTTCCACCATGATGATTTTCTTGTTTCCCGCAGATTCAATCTTATGGATGATATTTTCCATATCCCACGGAGCTAAAAACTGGCCTTTCTTTACGTTGATGACAGCACCAGTTTGGGCTGCTGCAACGATGAGATCTGTTTGACGGCATAGAAATGCCGGGATTTGCAATAGCTCACACACTTCTCCAGCAGCTGCGGCCTCTTCAATGGTATGAACATCGGTCACAACAGGCAAATCAAATTCACGCTGGACTTCCTGCAAAATGCGGAGCCCTTCGTCAAGTCCGGGACCGCGAAAAGAGTGATACGACGTCCGGTTTGCTTTGTCATAACTAGACTTGAAGATCAGATGAACGCCATGCTTGGCGAACATATTTTTTAACGTTTCTGCAGCATAAAGGCTGTCGTCGCGACTCTCTATGACGCAAGGACCGCACATCACTACTAGAGGAGATTTTGGTCCAATGGTGAAATGTTTAATTGTGATTGACTGCATAATAACTCCTATGAGGGAATGAATTCAAAGATCAGGATTTTTTTCTAATAACACGACATCTGTTGGCGTCCTTGCAAGCAAAGGGACGATCATCTGTTTGATATCGCAGTGCCTCTTCGACTCCCCAACGCCAAAAGTGATCATCGGAGTCAAGTCGGATAGAGGGATTAAAACAAATAGCCGTTCGCTCCAACGGGGGTGAGGCACCTCTATCACTTCATCGCGCGACGTCGACTCTCCAGCGAACAAAATATCGATGTCGATTGCACGAGAAGCCGTTTTAGGTTTTGTGATCTTGCCCATCTGTGTTTCAATCTCCTGAGTCAATCGAAAAAGATTGTGGAGAGAAAGGGTACTCTTCAGAGAACAAACCGTGTTAACAAACCACCGGTCAGTGTCAACCTCTACAGGAAATGTCGAATAAAAATGAGCATGGCGCACCTGAAAAATGTCGGAATGCGCTGCCAGTGATGCAATGCTTTGCTTAATCCGACCAAGAGAATCTTCTTCATTCCCTCCTAGACTAAGGTAAAACGTCTCAGTGTTTATTCTTTCATTACTCATCTTACCTCTTACGCATCAAATTTTGGATCTCTATCCTCCAATCTCGGGTAATAGTGTAACAAAAAAAGATGAAAGAGATCCATTGAAAAAGAATTACTTATCGATTATTATTCTTCTTTCTTGATAAGGAGGCGCATATATGAATTTCAATCCATCCCTGCCCAGTTTACAATATCTTCCCATGAACTTGGCTATCGATTGTGCAGCTGGATTTTGCTTGAGCAAAATCACCAGGGTCAATACTCATTTGATGATGATCACCTTCGCTGTTCGATGCCTATCTAATGCAATTTTATTTGCAGTCGTTAATCAAATCTCTATTATGATCGCCCCTCCTCTCAATCCTGAACTGAGGGCGCATAAAGTATTTTTTTATACATCAACGCTGACTAATATTATCTTTGTTATTGCCTTGAAAGAGTTCCAACTTATTGGAAGTTTCACATCTACTTTGTTTGGCCTTGCTATCGCATGCCAAATCTTTAGCAGGCTTAAATACATTGAAGACCAAGAAAACGCCGCTCTTCAGGCTTTGCCAGCACCCTGATATAAACGTTATTGCACAATAATTCTCCTCTTTTGCTCCTTTGCGTTAAAAAAGGGGAGGATTGTGACAAGTAGCGATCCTGCCTATCTTGTTGCGAGCTGCGTACAAACCTGAGGGTCGATAAAATAACTAAGCTTTTCTGAAAAAGTTCTTGAAAAACAAGGTCGTTGTATAGTAGTGTGTTGTGTTCACTCTGGACTGATAGCTCAGTGGATAGAGCACCCGCCTTCTAAGCGGGTGGTCGTAGGTTCGAATCCTACTCAGTCCGAATTTCCAGCAAGTTGCAAGCAATATGAGTAGACCTCCTGAAAAAAATGCCCCATCAGAAAATTCCGATGACATGTTGATCAGCAGTCATCTCCCCTCGCCCGAAGCATTTCCGAATATCAATGAGATCATAGACTCTTTTCGCAAACCCTCTTTTTTGCAGCTGAGTGTAAGAAAGCGGTTTAAGGAGATCAATCAAACTCTTTGCGAGCTTATCGTCCAAGCTCCTCAGCACTCATTTCTCTTCAGCGCCGTCATTGATTATTTTGCTCGCATCGATAAAGAGCAGCTATTGAATGAACCTCTCAATTTTTCCCTATTTGAATTCTGGCTCAATACATTCTCCGATTTCGACAGCAAGAAAAATTATGAGATCCGGGCTAAAATTGCCGGCAAATTGATCCCAAGAAGTGATTATCAGGCTTTTTTTCCTATCGGCATGGATAAATCCTACAAGGGAACCCATTTTATTGCAGCACACCTCTCCCCCGATATCGACACGATGACAGCCTCGTTCTGGGGATGGGTCGATGCTTTTGCTGCTCGAGTCGGATCAGGATTGCATATCTGGAGCCTGCCCAGCGGAGCTCCTGACTCCCCTTTCACAACAATTTTCCAAGAATTACTTGGACCAGCCCTCTTTCATTATCTCCCCCGCACTGCGCAAACGTTAACACTCAACGCTGGAGATTTGGTCTCTCAACGAGAATTCAAAAAAGAATTTGGCGCGACTCAGATTAGCGCGATAGACCATGGATCAGATGAAAAAGCTGTCATCCTCGTCAACGATCAAGGCCATTATTTAGGCGACTGGCGAAGCTCTGATGTCGAACTCGTCATGCAAGTGACGATCTTATTCAAATCATGTCTACATTGGTTTGAAAACAATATTCACTCTAATTTAATTTCTCTTTTTGCTAAAGAAAAGCTGCTGTCTGACGACTTCCTCCACTTCAACACTGCTGTTTTTGGACTGACAATTCAAGAATGGGAGCCAGTCTTAGACTTTAATGAAAAACAAAAAAACGATCTAAATGAATTCTTTAAAAAAATTCTAGGTGTTAAAGAGGGATTAAAAGCCAATTCCTATCACCTCAATGAAGCCTTGCAGCGCTTATCGATTGAAGGGATATCGACGTTTCAAAAAGAAATCTATGAACTCCCGTCAAGTGATATTTTCGACAGTGAAGGAAAACTCAAGGAAGATCGGCCCAAAATTTTCAACCGCCTGAAAGAGGTCATCAATCACCTTAACAAAGCCATGCATCAACTGCGGGCTTATGTTGAAAGGTTAGATGTGGTGATGCAGATCAAATACACGGTGCTTGGATTGCCTTATGCTTATGCGACCTTAAACTGTGATGTCGATGAGATCAAGCAGAAGATGCTCAATTACGATTTCCTCACTGTTATTATCCATGATCAGGAGGGCGTTCTGTTTCCGGTTGGAGTCGTCAGAGCGCGCGATCTACGTGAAACCTATCTAGGAACTGTGTCGTTAAGGGATTTCAGCAATTTTGATGAGGTCAAAATGGCCTCTTATTTACAAGTCATCAGCGTCATTGATCATCATAAAAGCTCCTTAAAAACTGGTTCAGTGCCCACAGCAATCATCGGAGATGCTCAATCTGTCAACGTGATCATGGCAGAACAATGCTTCTTAATCAATGACAGGCATAGCACCGGCGGCATGACACTTCAGCAGATCGATGCACAAATACAAGAAATTCCCTCTCCTTGCGACACTCAAGAGAAAATCCGCCTCTTGACAAGGCTCTTACAAAGACGATTAGCAGCGGTTCGGTCATCAAAGAATTTTATTCATCCCCAACGGGAATTTAGTGAATATCTAACATTTCTCCATGCCATCCTAGACGACACCGACCTTCTTTCAAAGACTTCTCATCGAGATCTTGAGTGTATCGCGCAATTGTTGAATCGTTTGAAATCCCTCTCTCTAAGAAGAGAAGTCGAAATTATCCACTTCGATGACATTCCTAAAGATAATAAATTTACCAAGCTGGTAACAAAGCGGATCTTGCAACAAAAAGACATGTATTCAATATACAAGAAAATCTACAAGTGCAGAGAATCCGAGGTCGAAATAAACTTAGATTTCTGCATGCAAGGTAACTCCTCGAACATCTTTCTGGATACTAAAGAGCAAAATGGTTGTGCACGAGTTGGTCAAACAAAAATGTTTGCCTCGAACTTCCCCTACTTTTTAAAACATGCCAGCCCCATCAGGCAGCAATGGATAAGTAAGGCGGAAGAGGTCTTTCATGAAAAAAATGAAATCGACTTACACATTCAAATGATCAGCACGATTCCGAGTGCAGATGAGGTGTTTACTGATCGAATAGGCCCTTATGAACATCAAGATGAGTTATGGTTCTGGACCCCATCTACCCAAACTGGATACAGTCATCTCAACTATTTCTTATCGGGTTTCCAATCAGCCATCCAATCCCTCCAAGATGGCTTATCAATAGATTTTATTGGCAATCCAGACGCTGATTGGCTTCGAATTTTTCAGAGCCATTTTCCCAATATCCCACAGGGAACAAGTCAGTGCTCAGGTGAAAAAAAATGTATTGTTTTACGCTTTAAGCCAAGCAGCCTGAACTCACGCAAAGCGATGATCTCGCCCTTCCTTCCCCGCCTCATCTCTTAACGCTAAACTAAACCCTTTTTTAACGCAAAGAAGCAAAGAAGACACAAACAGTGATAGGCAGGATCGCTTCGCGGTAGGATAAACAGGATACTTCTTCTAAGTTCTTTATCCTCTCTATCCTACCGCGAAGCGATCCTACCTATCCTGTTATATGGTTGTGGCAAGTTGGGCGATCCGCCATTCTTCTAATTATTCAGGACTTGAATTTTCTTCTAAAATTTCAAGGTTGACGCGAATGCCATTTCGGCTGGCAACTGACATAAGAAGTGTGCGAATAGCATTAATTGTTTTTCCCTTTTTCCCAATAATTTTGCCGATATCAGACTTTTCAACCGATAATTCAATAATGAGTGTCTGTGTTCCGCCAATTTCATTGATCTTCACTTTGTCGGGATGATCGACCAAATTTTTGACGATGTATGCTACAAATTCTTTCATAATTCGATCCTTTACAATGTTGATAACCCTAGACGTAACGTTCGCTTAAATACGTAAGAAGCCATATATCCCGATGTCTAGTTGATTTCTTCCTTTTCTTCAACAACTTTTTCATCTTGAAGCGATTCCATCTCCCTAACACTATACAAAATAAGCAATTCGAGCACTTACTTTTTTTACGATCTCTTCTCAACGAGCAAAATCTTTTAATAAAAAGAAAAGAGTCGGCACGACACCGGTACACCAAAGATAACCGATCAGTGTATAATTTCCTACAAAAAAAATTTGAAATTTATTAAAAAAAGGGTAAAATCACCGGCAGCTTTCGCAACTATCAGTGTTTCTTCAGTTTATTAAAAAACTTCTATCGACATTTTCTGCACAAAATGCGAAATATCAGACGGAATTGGTGCTTTAAGCTCAAGAAATTCTCCTGTTATTGGATGATTTAACCGAAGAATCCGAGCATGCAAGAGCTGGCGATTGGCCTGATAGGAATGGTTGATCGAAGAATTTCCATAAAGGTCATCACCGAGAACGGGTGTTCCGAGATGTTTTAAGTGTACACGAATCTGATGTGTCCTCCCTGTCGAAATCACGACTTGGATGAAGCTAAGACGATCATTCCCACCTAATCGCTTCAGATGGCTGATTGCCTCTTTGCCTCCCGCGACGATGGCCATTTGCTTCCGCAGAACCGGGTGGCGGCCAATCGGAGCACGAATTTCGCCTTCTAATGGACGTCCGACGCAAACAGCACAATATTCCTTGTAAACACCTCTTGAAGCAAAAAGAGCGATTAATTTCTGCTGGGATTCGAGTGTTTTTGCGGCAATTAATATTCCCGATGTGTCTTTATCCAATCGATGGACAATCCCCGGCCTCAGAGAGTTCTCAACACCCTCTAATTGCCTGCAATGGTACAACAAGCCATTAACGAAAGTACCTGACCAATTACCAGGGGCCGGATGAATAACTAAGCCTGCTGGTTTATTGATAGCGAGAAGATGTTCGTCCTCAAAAATAATGTCCAGAGGGATCGGTTCGGGAGAGAGGCTGATTTCGGGAGATGCAGCAAATTGCACTTCGATTTCATCTCCACAAAGGGGCTTAACCCGTTTCTTGACGGGTTCACCATTTAGAAGAACGAGACGTTCATCAATGAGATACTGAAAATAGGTTCGAGAGTAGCTTTCTTTAAAACGCTCGGCGAGGAGTTTATCTAACCGTATTCCCGCTTCATTGTCAGCTACAATGATAAGATCATACTCTTCTTGCATCACCATCAGATTTTCTCAATTGGTCGGTTAGTGTGGAAGATCAGAAGGGATGGCAAGCAAGACAAGAGATCTGCTTTGACAAGAAACTTCTGGTAATAAACGGTAGAGGACGCTTAAGAGATGCTCTTTCATAGAGGTTAATGCTTCTGTGTCGAAAAGAACTCCTAAAGCTTTACCGAGATAAAGCTTTCCTTCATGTTCGATTTGTTGAAGATAAAGAGTAGACTCTTCTTTCTGGATAAAAGAATCGCGGACAGGTTTTGGAAGGCGGCTCAGCTCTTGAGAGAGCTCGCCGTCCAGAGGGAGGCCAAGAAATAGCTGGCAATCAAACATTTTAGAATTTCTCTGTGTTATTTATGATCTTTCGCTCTCCTGCCTCATCTTTTTCTGTCTTTCTTGTGATTTCTCATCTTCGCGGATCGCTGTCCAGGCCATATTTTCTTCCATGCTCTTCGCTACGTCAGGATATTCTTTCTTAAATTTTTCCCAGCCGCCTGTTCCGCCAAAAGTTTCTGGAGCGCCGCTTGGTGCTTGACCTGCCCCTTGTTGCCCCTCTTGAGTCGAGGATACGCCACTGCTTCCACCTACACCGCCTACATTATCTAAATTTTCCATAACTCAACCTCCAATTACGTCACCATCTACTATTATATGCAATTAATAATAAAATTACAATGGGTGAAAATCGAGACCACCTCAAGATAAACATCATATCCCCCATCTTGCTTATCCTACCGCGAAGCGATCCTGCCGATCCTGTTTTTCTATTTTGCCTATCCTGTTCCTTGTTTTATTGCAAATCACTGTTGAAAATCATGTTGACTTTTCTCTCAGTTTCACACAAAATCACTCCATGCAAATTCTGAATAAATTCTCAGATTATCCAAAACAGCTATGACAAAACAATACGACGAAAGCACAGTCAAGACCTTAGATGCGCTAGCGCATATTCGGTTGCGTTCAGGAATGTATATTGGCCGTTTAGGCGACGGTTCGAATCCCGATGATGGAATATACATTATGCTTAAAGAAGTGGTCGACAATAGTGTCGATGAATTCATTATGCATCAAGGAAAAACCATCTCCGTCTCTGTAGATGCGGCTCTTGGGAAAGTGTCAATCCGCGACTACGGACGAGGGATTCCTCTCGGCAAAGTCGTTGAATGCGTGAGTCAGATTAACACAGGAGCGAAATACAACGACGATGTGTTTCAATTTTCTGTCGGACTCAATGGTGTAGGAACGAAAGCTGTCAACGCCCTCTCGAGTGATTTTCTTGTGAAAAGTTATCGCGATGGCGAATTTGTTGAAGCGCATTTTAAACAAGGACACCTTCAAGAAGAGAAAAGAGGGAAAACCAAAGAGCCTAATGGCACCTACGTTGAATTTATTCCTGACTCTGAAATCTTCAAGAAATACCGCTTCTACTCAGAGTTTATTTTAAAGCGAATGTGGCATTATGCCTATTTAAATACCGGTCTCACAATAGATTACAACGGCGAGAAAATCGCTTCTGAAAATGGTCTTTTAGATCTATTGAATTCCGAAGTCACCGACGACAAACTCTATGAACCGCTCCACTATCGCAGCAAGGGACTCGAATTTGCCTTTTTGCATACTTCAAGCTATGGAGAAAGCTATTTCTCTTTTGTCAACGGCCAATACACCGCTGATGGCGGCACCCACCTGTCAGCTTTTAGAGAGGGTATCTTAAAAGGGGTCAACGAATTCGCAAAGAAGAATTTCCAAGGAGTAGACGTTCGAGAAGGTCTTGTCGGCACCCTTCTTGTCAAAGTCAAAGATCCTATTTTTGAATCGCAGACGAAAAACAAACTCGGGAACAGTGAGCTTAGGGGCCCTGTTGTACAAGAAGTGAAAGAGGCTGTCGTCACCTTGCTTCACAAGTATCCTGACACAGCACGCCAGATCATAGAACGGATCGCTTTTAACGAAAAGTTAAGACGGGAACTTGCTGCTGTAAAGAAAGAGGCTAAAGAGAAACAGAAAAAAATCTCATTCAAGATCCCCAAACTGCGTGACTGCAAATTCCACTATCAAGACTCCACCTCCAACGGCGATGAGACAATGATTTTCTTAACTGAGGGTGATTCTGCAAGCGCCTCTATCGTGGCCTCACGCAATCCGCTGACACAGGCCGTCTTTTCACTCCGAGGGAAGCCTTTAAATGTTTTTGGGATGAAGCTGGATCAGCTATACAAAAACGAGGAGATGTTCAACTTGATGAATGCCCTTAACATCGAAGATGACATCGCCAACCTCCGTTATAACAAAGTCATCTTAGCTACCGATGCTGACGTCGACGGGATGCATATCCGCAACCTGCTCATTACCTTTTTTCTCACCTACTTTGAAGGGCTCGTCCTGAATGGGCATCTATACATCTTGGAGACTCCGTTGTTTAAAGTTCGAAACAAGGAACGCACGCTCTATTGCTATTCGGAAGAAGAGCGGGATAAAGCGGTGGAGAAGTTGAAGAAAGGGATCGAGGTGACCCGTTTTAAAGGGCTAGGGGAGATCTCTCCGCATGAGTTCAAGCAATTCATCGACAAAGACATCCGCCTCGTTCAGGTTGCCATTAACACGTTCTCCGACATCAAACCGACCCTTCAGTTCTATATGGGTAAAAACACCCCTGAACGCAAGCAGTTCATCATGAACAACCTAATCGACGCAAACGAGCTGTAATGGCAAGGAACGACCATGGATGATATCAAGCAGATCATGCAAAACAACTACATCACATATGCTTCATATGTGATCCTAGACAGAGCGATTCCCCATGTCATCGATGGATTGAAGCCCGTTCAGAGAAGAATCCTCTACATCCTCTGGTTGATGCACGATGGAAAGCTGCACAAGGTTGCAAACGTTGCAGGGCAGACGATGGCACTCCATCCCCATGGCGACGCCCCCATCACTGAAGCCCTTGTAAACATATCTAACAAAGGGTACCTCCTCGATCAACAAGGGAACTTCGGTAACTTATTGACAGGCGACCCTGCCGCCGCTGCCCGTTATATTGAAACGCGCCTAAGCCCATTGGCCAAAGAGGCGATGTTTAATCCCGATCTGACCGAAATGATCCCTTCCTATGATGGCCGCAATAATGAGCCGGTCGTCCTCCCTGCTAAAATCCCTCTTGTCCTCATGCAAGGAGCTGACGGGATCGCCGTCGGGATGTCTACGCACATCTTCCCCCACAACTTCCTCGAACTCCTCGAAGCCGAGATTGCCATTTTAGAAGAGCGACCCTATTCCATCGTGCCTGATTTCCCTACCGGAGGGATTATGGACGCCACTGAATATGCTAAAGGGCGGGGAAAAGTTAAACTCCGGGCAAAAATCGAAACGAAAGATGCCAAGACCTTAGTCATTAAAGAAATCTGCTATGGCACGACGACAGAATCGCTGATTCGCTCCATCGACGAAGCGGCGAAAAAAGGGAAAATCAAGATCGACGGCATCTCCGACTACACCGCTGATAAAGTTGAAATCGAGATCAAATTGCCTAGAGGGCAGTATGCCAGCGAGCTCCTCGACGCCTTATATGTCTACACGGAATGCGAAGTCACACTCACCTCTCAGATCATTGTGATCAAAGACAACCTCCCTTGGGAACCTGATGTCGATGAAGTCCTGACACTCTATGTCGATAAACTTCTCGAATACACTCGCCGCGAGCTTGAAATCGAAGCAGGACGGCTTAAGGAAAAAATCTTTGACAAATCTTTAGAGCAGATATTCATTGAAAATCGCCTCTACAAAAAGATTGAAAACATCGATGGATATGAAGAAATCCACCAAACGATCGCTGGCAGCCTTGTCCCCTTTCATGAGAACCTCATGAGGGAACCAACCTATGATGACAGAGAAAGGCTCCTGAACATCCCCATCCGCCGAATCTCCCGCTTTGACATCAACAGAAACCAAGAAGAGATCGTCGCTTTTCAGACTGAGCTGGCTCAAGTTGAAAAAGATTTAAAAAATGTCAAAAAAGTGGCGATCCGCTATCTGCAGTCCCAAATCAAGAAGTACTCCAAAGAGTATCCAAGACGAACTCAGATACAATCAATCGAACAAGTTGACACCCGTGCAATAGAAACCCGTCAAATTAAAGTTGGATTCGACCCGGCGACAGGCTTCATCGGCACCAAGGTTCCGAGCGCACAGGCGATTGAGTGCACCAACTTCGACAAGCTGCTCGTGATGTATAAAGACGGCACCTATACAGTGATCAATATCCCTGAAAAGCAGTACATCGTCCATGACGACAAAAAAGTTGCCTACATTGGCGTTGCAGACAAGAAAACGGTGATTAACATCGCTTATCGAGACCCGTCAACACATCTCGCCTATGCCAAACGGTTCGTCGTCGAGAAATTCCTAATCGACAAGCCCTATCACTATTTCAACGAAGGGATGACCTTAGATGTCATCACAACGCAACCAGCCCCTGTGCTAGAATTGCAGTTTCTGCCTAAGCTGCTCAAAAAATTCCCGAGCCAGCAGATTAACATGGAGTCTATCGCGATTAAAGGGGTGACAGCCAAAGGGATTCGACTGACTCGGAGAGAAGTCAAGAAAATCACTCACGCCTCCAACGCCACCCCAACAAACGCAGGATAGACAGGATAAACAAAAAAACAGGATAGGCAGGATCGCTGCGCGGCAAGATAGGCAGGATAGGAAAGATGATTGAAATATGAATTAGGATCCATTGGACTTCTCTTTATTATGAGAAGGCTATTATCTTCTATTTCTTTCTTTATCCTTCACATCCTAACTATCCTGTTTTTTTATCCTGCCCATCCTGCCGCTTGCGATCCTGCCCATCCTGTTTTTTTGTTTATCCTGTCTATTCTGTAGGAGGGAAAGACGTGAATAGTGACGTGAAATTCTAACTAGATGCTGGTATAAAATACTATGTCGTTATCAATCACCGTAACCCCAAAAGAGTCGATCAAAGAAAGGTTCGAGATCCATGTCGAAGGAAACTGGTGGCGGGATATCCATCAGACCATCTTTGGGAGAAATCCTCTCCCTCCTAAGGTCTCTACACTTGAAGAATGGGGAGACGCTTTCAATGTCTGGGAATATCGTTCAGCAAAAAGGTATGTGATCTGGCGGTTGTCTAAGCAGAGCTACCACTCCGAAAACCTCTCTAAGATGCTGCGAGAACGCCTGGTCCAAGGCCAAACCATCAAAGCCATCATCGACGAGTTGATCTCTCAAGGGTTCATCGACGACGAGGCCTGGGTGGCTTCATTTGTGAGGAGTCAAAGCAAACGATGCGGCCTGCGGGTCATTCAGCAAAAGCTCCGCGCTAAAGGCATCTCAACAGACACAAGCAGTTTTGTCGACGATTCGGCTGCTGCTGAAAATGACGCTATCCTTCACCTGCTCAACACCCGATATAGAAAAAAAGATCTCTCCCAGCCCAAAGAAAAGCAAAAGGTGATCGCCTCATTGATGCGAAAAGGCTTCCAATATCAGCAGATTGTCGCTGCTTTGCAAGATCGACACTGCAAACACACACATTGACACCCTCACATCTTGCTACCGACCTGCGAGGCGATCGGCACGTTCGATCTCTTTCTTCGCGATAAATTTCCATTGAGAGGCTACCTGTGTGGTGAGATCGACGCGTCGGAACATCCCTGTTTCGCCATAATACGCCCCTGCTCCAATCAAGATCATCTTGCCTAAGCTGGAGATAAATTTACAAATGTGTTCCGAAAACTTTATTTTGTTGTCCCAACTATATTGCACCCGCAATGATTGAAGAAATGATAGATTAGGATCATCAACGGGAGGGAGAATAAATTCCCAGACATACCTCAATACTGTCATCGTGTCGGAAAAAAAAATAAAAAGGTCTTTGGGTTTTCGAACGATCGCTTGTGCAACTGGGATTTTGTCAAAACGTGTCGGTCCAAACAGCGGAAGCTCCACCTTCGAGTTTCCTAGCCGATCCCCTGCGTTGGTGAGGAAAACGGGCGTCCCAAAAATCCATTTCATCGAACACTGGATCAGTTCGAAGAAGTTTCCAACGATGGCAACCACCTTTGTCAAGGTGTCCCACAAATCTTTGCCGGGCAACTTAAAGCTATATGATGTCGTCGACGTCCCATCAGGATTGAACGTCACTGTTTTCGTGATGAATTCGCCCGCATTTTGGAAAAATATTGTCGCGTATAAAAGATCTTTTTGCAGTTCAAAATTTTTTAGCGCCTTATCCCAGTAAACCTCCTCCGACTTATAAAAATATTTTCGCCACTTCATTGCTGCAATCGACGTTTTTGCAAGGGCAGTAAAACCATCCAAACTATTGTGGTAGTTTATCCCCCTGCTGATTCCGCAGCAAAACTCTCTTAGGAGAGTTGATACCCTTTGCATGATTATCCCCCTATTCTTTCATACTTCAATTTATAGATGATATGACATAACCCCAACCCTTTTGCAACGAAGGCGAGTCCAAAAAGGCGTAGAAGTTGTCCATATTTTACCAAATCGTATGGATTCGTCACCAGCTTTGGGCGCTTGTAAGATAATTCCTGCGCGCGCGGTGAGAAACGATGATGAACCGGAACAAGCTTGCATTCTGCCCGACGAAGTCGATGAGAGCGAATTGCCAGATTGTGCCAAAATAACGGTAACCAGACAATCCAATGATGCGTCCGACACTCGCTGCAAGGCTCAATAATTCGATGATTTCAAATTTTTTCTGACGCGTCGCCTCATCTGATTCTGTACACGGGAGGAATGGTTTCATCCAGCGGAAGATCTCCACTGTCGAGGCAAGGATAAAAAATAATTCTTTTGGAGCTAAACTTATTGTATTTAACACAGGGACTTTCTCTAAGGTCCAAGCTTCGCCGCGGAATTTAAACAATTGCAGACCCCCTAAACGCCTTCCCACAGCTGGATAGAGCCCGAAGTTGACGAGCCCCCCTTTCTGGATAAAGTTCCCGGTGTCAAAGATGCCACCCATGAGATAGAAAGACTTAGCCCAATCAATGCCTGTGCCATCACGCATCTGGGGCATCTGCAAACTTACTTTTTCCGTGGCTGGATCCACTTTGAAGCAAAGATGCAAGGCACTGAACGTCATCGTTGCATAGTATAAGGCCTTCTGTGCTTCAAGAACTGGCAAGAGGTGCTGGAAAAGGCCGCCAACTCTTGGACAAAAGGAGATGAGCCGGATAGACGCTATCCCAGCTTTGGCCAGGCATAACATCCCCCCCATGGTCCGGAAAGAGCTGAGGACGTGGCTGACATTTTCTGCTGCACATCTAAAATTGATCATTGGAACATAATTACATTGTTGTAAAGGGTTCAGCTTGATTTCTCTCACTGAACCCTTGCTTGAGACAATCGACTAATAACCGGCAAGTCGATTTGAACGCTTTCTTTCATTGCTGACGACAAATTTCACTTCAGAAGCCCATTGTGTGGTAAAATCGGCACAACGGAATCGACCAGTATCGCCATAGAAAGGCCCTGTTGAAATCAAGATCATCTTGCCTAAACTAGAGGTGAACTTACACAGATGTTCAGTAAACTCCAATTTATCATGGCCATAACCAAATCGTTCAAATCGTCCTATGCCATCCCAGCTGCTCGGCGGGAGTGCGAATTCATAGAGATATCTCGCCACTGTCATGGTATCGGCAGCGAAAATAAAGAAATCTTTTGGTTTGATAACAAGTGTCATCAACACAGGGATTTGATTGAATGTCCGCGATCCAAAAGGAGTCGTCCTTCCCAATCTATTTCCCGTACGTGTCAACAGAGCAGGCGTTCCAAACATCCATTTCATTGAACACTGAATCATCTCTAAGAAGTTTCCAATGGCTTGAGAAATCCTCACGATCTTTTCATACCAATCTCTGCCAGGAATTTGAAAACTATACGATGCCGTCCTCGTCCCATCAGCATTTAGCGTTACTGTTTTCCTGACGAAATCTCCAGCATTTTGGAAGAACAGCGTCGCGTATAAAAGATCTTTTTGGAATTCAAAATTTTTGATCGCCTCATTGAAATAGGTCGTCCCAAAGAGATGGCGGCTGCACTTCATTGTTGAGATCATTGCTTTTCCAAGATTAGTATAGCCATTTAAGCTGATGTGATCGTTCATCGTCCGGCTAGCAAAACAACTAGCCTGCATTGCGAAATTTGTTAACCTCTGCATGAGTATCCCCTTATATATATGTTGTTGCTTTCACAGATTAAGTTCTTCATTTGAATTATTCCTACGTTACTGCATTTTGGTCGCGCAATTTCGCAATAATGTTAACTAACCCGGACCCCTTTGCAATCAGGGCGAGTCCAAACAGCACTGGTTTAGGGAAAGTACGAACGCCTGCACTCTCTATGAACCAAGCACCGTTAAAGAACAATTCTGCAACAGAAACAACAGCGTCGCGTCCTGCATATTTTTTATCCACAGAGCCTTCAGCAGCGCTGAAATATTTTGTCAGAGCTATCTTCAAATTAATCGCATGCAAGGCACAGAAGGTCCCCCACAGCCAGGTATCAAGAACTTGGTTTTTAACCCAAGACAGTCCTTTAATTTGTCCAAACGACATCCCGATTCTAGCTGTATCGATGAGTTTCCACTGGTTCAAAAACAAGAAGACAACGCCAATGTCAGCCACTCCACCAAGCACTGTGGTGATCCTCTCAAGCCAAGAGACCCTGTTTAAAACGACGACGGATGGTCGGGGATCCGAATTCTCTTCTACTGGTGGATTCAAGAAATTGCGTAATGTATTTCGAGCAGTGAGACCTGCTGGACTGGTCGGTATCCGATTGAGCAGAGCTACTAAGAATTCATCTTCAGAAGCATAGCCATAGCCAGCGCTATACGCTCCTGTGATCGGGTCAATCCCTCCTGCCATCTTTGCCAATTCGGCTGCAAGGATCGGTCTGACAACTTCTCGATCCAGACCAATTTCCACTAAGTCACTTAGTGTAGCCGCTTGATTCAATGTTTCTGCGCGGATCGGGTAGAAAATCAGTTTTGGGAGGTTCAAGAAAGAGTAGAAGTAGTGCATGTCTGCCGATTTCAAGATGATGACTAACTTGCCAAGTCTTTCTGTTTGGTTGGGATCTCTTCCATAGCACAATCCAATCACTGCAACAGCCACTTGACAGATTTTATGAAAGACATCGGGATGTTCTCGGTATTTTTTCAACCACAGACAGCCAGCTGCGATTGTCTGCATGCTATTATCCCATATTCCTAATGGTCGGGAGACGAGAGGTCCACTGTTGTCCATTTTACACTCCTAGTAATAAACGTGATGGAATGCATAATTCTTCCACAATTGATAAATTTATTCAAGAGTAATATTATTTAATTCTTGATTTTTTCTTAATGAAATAAATTCTTGACACAAGATTATATATCAAATTTTTAGATGATATAGAATACTTTAAGGGTGATTTTTTAATAAAAATAGAAAGCGCGAATTTTCTTAACGAAAACTCGCGCTTTTCGACTGCTGAGATGATTAATTATTTGACAAATGCGTAGATTAACCCAACACCTTTAGAAACAATCGCCATGGCGATCAAGGCTCCGGGATTGATTGAAAAAACGAGAGGGGCGACACAAACTGCAAAATCTATCGTCGTCACCAAAAGTTTACCACCCGTGGCTTTGATTTCCTTCCACAGTTCAGCCTTCCTCTCTTGATCGCCTTCATCCATATACACCCGGATGGTCACGATGAGTTTATAGGTGACCGATCCAACAACAAAGAGCAATCCAATGCTATTCAATGTCCCGATGATCGTACCGGCTCCGAGCTCATAGAAAAAGGTGAACACTCGAGAGTTGTTGCCCACTGAGGCTGCAATCTTGCCTGTGAGGATGGTATAGTCTAAGATCCCATATTTTTTCAGCGTGACGATATTATCCATCAAATCGCCGACAGTGAAACAGAACCCGATGATGAGACTAGTTACCGGACGTGATTGTTGTTTAATCGAAACGTTCTCTCTGCTAGCAATGTTAGTGGCCGCAGCCGCATCAATTCCACTTTGTATTAAAGCAAGTGTCAGCTCTGTTCTGACTTCGTTTGCGTTTCGATACGAGGGCTTCTCAAACACTCTTTTTACGACTGCGTCGACAAAGTCGGAAGTCTCTTGAGCACTTTTCGAAGAATTGTTCTCTAGCATTGAATTTGTAAGGGTTCTTTTTAACGATTCGCGATCGATCGATTGTTTTGAGAACGGGTTAATCCAGAAGACAATGTTTTTGTAGGTTCCATAAAAATCTATGACATCTACAACCCCTTTCAATCCTTTGACTAAGCCCACACAAACAATAGTTTCTTTGACTAAGTTATAAAGAGCGATGCTTTTGTATGTCAGTTGGCAAGCCTTCTTAATTGATCCAGGATTAGTCATCACTTTCTTAAATTTAATCACTGCGGCATGAGTTCTCATTCGACCAACAAAATGACTTGTTTGGTCGTATCCATGATACCTTGTTGAACTTCTCGGAGTTACTGCTCTGCTACTCATTTTATTAAACCCTATTATTATAATATATTAATTATCTTTGAATGTTAATTATAGCATATAGTTATATTATTATTCAATAGTTTGATTAAAGTTTATTGGTTTTATTAGATTAATTTGTTTGAAACATATAAAGTAAGGAAAAAGATTCGGAATGATTTTATGGACGATATGGACTTTATGGACAATGGACGATATGGACCTTATGGACAACATTTATATAGATAAATCTTTGTGCTGATATCTAATTTCTGTCCATATAGTCCATACCTGTCCATATAGTCCATAAGGTCCATACAGTCCATAAGGTCCATACAGTCCATATAGTCCATAAGGTCCATTTTGACTAGAATTTTAGTTCCTGACGAGGAATGCCACGGGTGAGTTCTTCCGATGACATCGGTTTTTTCCCTTCGAGCTGAACTTCAAGAAGTTCTAAGGCTTGACCGCCATCAGAAGCGACGATCAGATTGCCTTTGTGTTGTTGCAAATTTAAGATATCGCCTGGTTGTCCATCATGGTCAGTGGTGATGAGTCGAGTCCGGTTCACTTTGAGCCGCTTCTTCTCTCCCCTGACAGTGACAAAGCACCAAGCTCCGGGGTGGGGGTTGACCCCGCGGACGAGGTTATGAAGACTCTGAGCCGGGAGGGACCAATCAATTTCACATTCCTCCAGTTCGATCTTAGGAGCCAAAGTCATTTCTGTCTCATCTTGAGATGTCGAGGGAGGGATCCCTTCACCAAAAGAGCGAATCACATCGAGAAGCGTCTGTTTTCCAACTTCACAAAGAGCTTTTTCCAACTCGCCGTATGTTGTATCTGGGTCGATAGGGACAACGGCCTTTGCGATCATATCGCCCGCATCCATTTTCCTCACCATATGGATGACTGTCACCCCAGATTCAGTTTCACCTGCCATGATGCTCCGCTGGATAGGAGCCGCTCCACGATATTTTGGAAGGAGGCTCGCATGGAGGTTGATGCAGCCCAAGCGGGGCATCTCCAATAGATGCTTCTTGATGATTTCGCCGTAGGCGACGACGACGAAGAGATCTGCATCATAAGCTTTCAGGGTATCTGCAAAAGAGAGATCGGAAACAATCTCCGGCTGATGGATTGGAAGGGGTGGCTCGTGCATCAAAGCCGCCTGCTTGACAAAGGTGGGCACAGGGTGTCCAGAACGCCCTTTCGGGCGGTCCGGCTTGGAGATGACAGCAACGACATCGACGCCATTGGCCAACAAGAAGTTAAGCACCTCAGCAGCAAAGAGTGGGGTGCCAAAAAAAACCACCCGCACGATCAATTCACTCCACTGTTTTGAGGAGAGGGCGTTGCTGCAACCAACGCTTCACTGTCATCATCTTCTTCGAGCTGAATAGGAAAATCTTCTACAGCTCCCTGAAGCCCAAGGAGGCCGCGCCGGGTTTCTCGGCAGAATTTCACAAAGTGGAGAACCTCGGGAAGAGGTTTAAGCTCAGCTTCAATCACTCTGAGAGCTTGTTCCATATGAAGCTGAGAACGATAAAGGAGTTTGAAAGCTTTGCTGAGTTCACGCCTTGCTTCGAGGGAGAATCCATGCCTTTTAAGTCCAACCACATTCAGCCCGCCAAATTTATAGGGGATCCCTGCCCCGATCGTATAGGGAGGGATATCGTGCGTCACTCGGCTCATCCCTCCGACCATGGCATAGCAGCCAATGCGGGAGAATTGATGGATGGGGGTCATGCCTCCAATGATTGCGCAATCTTCAACGGTGACATGGCCAGCCAAAGTGGCATTATTGGACATGATGACCCGATTTCCTACCACGCAGTTATGCGCAATATGGCAATAAGCCATAATCAGGCAGTGATCTCCCACCTGGACGACGGAGTTTTCTTGGCAGGACGAATTAATTGTCACATATTCACGGATATCGCAGTTTTTCCCAATGTTCACATAGGTTTTTTCTCCTTTGAATTTGAGATCTTGCGTTTTCGTTCCGATGCAAGCACCCGGATAGATCGTTGTCCCCTCCCCTATTGTGGTGTAGCCATCGATATAAACATGGGATTTAATCACCACCCCATCTTCGATGACGACATGGGGAGAGTTAATCACCGCATAGGGTTCTATGATGACATCTTTGCCAATGATCGCACCAGGCGCAACGATAGCTGTAGGATGAATTTGTTGATGAGGTTTATTCATATGTCAAAAACTCTCTGTTTCTATTATTTTTTAAATTTGATTTTTATCGACGAAGACAAATCCGATTTCAGCTTCGACAACGACTTTGTCATTGACAAGCGCCTCGGCTTTGACCCTGCCTCCTTTGCTGCTAAAATGAAGTCCTTGCCCACGAAGGAGCAAGACGTCGCCAGGTCTGACTGGATGGCGGAATTTCGCATGATTGACGTTGAGTAAGATAGCGATTTTATTTGCGGCGCCTTTGAGATGGACTAAGATCCCCCCAGCCTGAGCAAGAGCTTCGAGGATGAGTACGCCCGGCATGATAGGAGCATCTGGGAAATGTCCTTGAAAAAACGCTTCGTTGATCGTGACATTTTTCTGTGCGAGCACATACCCTTTTTCTAGATCGATTTCTAATACACGGTCGACAAGCAAGAAAGGATAGCGGTGGGGCAGGATATGGATGATTTTCTTGATATCGAAATTGAGGTCTGTCTGGGGCGTTGTCATGGAAGGTTCTCCTTCATGAGATGTGTTAAAAATTTACGTGCAAAGGCAAAATTTGAGGCGTGGCCAGAGCGGATAGCAATGATATGGGCGGTGAAGTCAAATCCGATGAGAGAAAGGTCTCCGATGAGGTCTAAGATTTTATGCCGCGCCATCTCGTTGGGGAAGAATAGGCCCCCTTTGCTCAAAATCACGTCATCGGTGATGACGACAGCATTGTCAAGGCTGCCTCCTTTGATCAAATTGCGATCCATCAAAGCAGCGATTTCTTTATAAAGAGAAAACGTTCGACAGGGGGCAATTTCATTTTTAAAGTTCTCTTCATTGACCACAACAGAGTGGTATTGAGCGGCAAGGAAATGGGACTCAGGATAGCTCAACGTATAACTGATTCTATATTCGTCACATGGGATAGCAACGAGATGGATGTCGCCTTCAGAGTGATAAAGAGGATGTTGGATGGAGATGACGGGGATCTGCTGCTCCTGCTCCACCACTCCAACTTTCTCGATCATCTCTACAAAAACATCGGCACTGCCATTGCCTACAGGAGGTTCTATGCTATTAATTTCAATCAACAAGTTATCGATTCGATACGCTTTGATTGCCGATAAGACGTGTTCTACAGTGTGAATGCGAATGTCTTTAATCCCAATCGTCGTGCTTCGAGAAGTATCTTGCACATATTCGACGGTGGCAGGAATGACAGGGGCGCTCGGCAGATCAACTCTTTGAAAAACGATGCCGGTACCCTCTTTCGCAGGAACAAATCGGATCCCCACCTCTTTCCCTGTGTGGATGCCAATGCCCGAGAATGAAGTCACTCCATTGAGAGTACGTTGTTTCCGTACGCCTGTTTTGAGAGAAGCGAGCGCTGTTGACACATGACCCTTTAATTAAAATTTGTAACGATAGAGCCGATATATTAAACGACACGAACAATTAATGGCAAGTTTAGACTAAGTCACACGCGTCGTCAGGCATCCAATGTTTATCTTTTCCTTCCCATTTGATGTTGCAACCAATGGGGTTAGTGAGAGGGATTGAGATTGTTTTTCCTGTTAAATGTTCATCAATTGCCTTTTCCAGGTTATTAATGGTTATTTTAGAAATGTCAAGCGGAGAGTCGACCCCTCGCCCGCAATAGATGAGCCTGCGGTCTTTGTCAAAGAGGTAAAAGTGAGGCGTTTTCAAAGCACCGTATTTTTTGGCAATCTCTTGGCTTTCATCATATAGATAAACCCAGGGAAATTGATGAACGTTCATCCGTTCCACCATTTTGTCGAAAGAATCTTCAGGGTAGGTATTTTTACTGTTGGAATTGATTCCAACGAACTTTACCCCTTTGTGTTTAAACTGTTCGACCGTTTTCCGGGTGATTTCATCTGATCCAATGACATAAGGACAGTGGTTGCAGGTGAAAAAGATGACAAGTGCGTTTGCCTCGTGAAAATCCTTGAGTGAATAGGTTTTTCCATCGGTTGCAGGAAGTGTGAAATCAGGCGCATGGGCTCCGAGGGGAAGGGTAAAGGACATGGGGGCCTCCAAAGTGTTAGAATAAAATTGAATCATCTCATTTTTAATCTATTGAGTCAATATTTCAATCAAAATAAATTGATATCAATTCTAATTTTAATTTAATCTATCTTTACAAAACATGAACGAATAATTCAAACACGATTAACAACATCAATGTATTGTTCACAAAAAAAACACATAGATTTATATATCAAATAAAATTCAATCTCTATTATTAAAAAGGTTTTATATGTCTTCTAGTTGTTCAATGTATTCCAAAGCTCCTTCCTGCCTCCTACCTGGCAGTACCCCTTTCAAGGAAGATTATTCCGCATGATTCGTTGCAAAATCGGAAGAGGACTTCCGCACTCCAAACACTTCGCGTATTCAAGGCGATTCGTTGGATACGCGAAGCGTTTGGAGTGCGAAAGTCCCCTTTCGCTTTTCCGCCAAAGGATGTTGATCAGAACCTGTGGGCTGATAAAAGTTGGTTGGGGGCGATAGCTAAGCTCAAGCAGATACAGGCCAGACTTCTACAATTACCTCCTTAGGACCTACGCGAATCATGGGTGAAATTTCTTGACATTGAGATAGGACTGTTTTACACTAATAGAATTATCAATGTAATTTTAAGACTTTATAGGAGAATATAAATGTGTAATACAACCTTGAGAACAATGGAACCTGTGATTAACTGTTACATCGCAGGATTGATGGGTTCATTCGTAGTAGGAACAGCTGCTGGTCTCATTGGAGCTGTTTCTAAATATGTTCTACCAAAACTCGGGTATCATACGGTTTCTAACATTCCAATCGCTAACATCAGCACACGAGCGCTTTCTATTGCTGTTCGATCTTATGCAACTTTCTTTCTATTAGCACTTGTCTTCTTTGCTTTGGAGAGTGTAGTCCTCAACGGCCTTGACAGTCATCTCCATCCTGACGACTAACGCAGAATCAGACCCATTGGTTTTTAGAGATCTAAGGATAAAGCAAGCTAATCACTGCGATAACGAGGAACATCTTGACTTCAAGATAGAGTATACTTTAGGATCATTTTAATAATTATTGATGAAATGTAATCTTAAAAAACCTTAATACATGATTATGACCAATCCCAAAAAGATTTTTAATATTGCAGGACCTGTGGTTCCTGAGCATCATTATCACTTGCCTTTACGCTTAGATTACAAAAAAATTCATGAGTTAATCGATCTTAGATTTTACTTTATTTTACACGCTCCCAGGCAAACAGGCAAAACTTCAGCAATTTTCCAGTTTATCAAACGTTTATTGCTAGAAAAAGAGTATACGCCTCTCTATGTCAATGTTGAGTCTGCTCAGGCTGCGAGAGGCAATGTCAAAGCGGGGATCACTAACATCCTAAACCTAATAAAAATGCGAATTCAAGATACTTATGGCCATCAAGATCCTGCTTTAGCCTTGTTTGATCAATTAACAGACGATCCCTATTCTGCCCTTTTTGAATTTCTGCGAAAATGGTCTCAAATTTCACCCAAACCCATCATTCTTTTTATCGATGAAATTGACTCTCTTATTGGGGATACATTAATTTCCGTGCTTAGACAACTCCGTTCAGGGTATCTTGAACGTCCAAGTGCGTTTCCCCAGTCGATATGCCTAATTGGCGTAAGGGACGTCAACGATTATAGAATTTTCTCTGAAGAGCAACAAGCAATTGTGATTGGGGGGAGCGCCTTTAACATAAAGGCCGAAAGTCTTGTACTTTCAAATTTTTCCCAAGAGGAAGTTAAAGCTCTATATCTACAACACACACAAGAAACCGGGCAGATATTCACCGAAGATGCAATTGCTTATACATATGAACAAACTCAGGGTCAACCATGGCTTGTTAATGCTTTAGGGTTCCAAGTGACCATGAGAGATCTTGTTGACCGTTCTCAACCAATTCAAAAAGAGGATATGATCCGAGCGAGGGAAGCTTTAATATTTCGTCGCGATACTCATTTGGACGTTCTTATCGATCGGCTTAAAGAGGAAAGAGTCGCTCATATCATTGATGCCATTATTGCTGGAAAACGAACGCCAGTCCCCTTCCCTTCTGAGGATGTCAAGTACGCAACGGATTTAGGACTTATCACCGAACAAAATGATATTCTACAGATTTCAAATCCCATTTATCAAGAAGTCATCCCTCGTGAATTGACAAGCACAAGACAGCACAGTTTTACCCAACCAAGAGCCTCCTTTTTCAAACCCGATGGATCCCTCGATATGAATAAAATGCTATCGGAGTTTACTCAATTTTATCGTGAAAACTCTGATGTCTCTGCCGAGGAATTGCTCTACAAAGAATCTGGACCACACCTGCTTTTAATGGCTTACTTACAAAGGATTGTCAATGGAGGTGGTCGAATTTATCGAGAATGCGCACTGGGTAAAGGTAGAGTAGATTTACTGGTTGAATTCAAAAATCAAACGATAGTATTGGAATTAAAAATTTATCGTTCCACCCAAAAAACGCTACAAGAAGGTCTTGTGCAAACAGCTGAATACATGATGATAAAAGGTGCCACTGAAGGACATCTGATCATTTTTGATCGTTCCAAAAATAAAGCTTGGGATAAAAAAATATTTCATAAAACCGAGAAAATCGACTCATTCATGATCAATGTCTGGGGGATGTAAGACTTGCATGCATCCTTCATTGATATTCGGGCATCAAGAGGTACAACCCGAGGATCATTGACCCCTATCGAGGGAAAAGAGAAGCGGATCCAGTTTTCGAAGCTTTTCAAGAAAAAGTTGGAGGGTCAGCGCCAGGCGCAATCTATAAGCGAATCCCTACAGCAAAGCAGTATCTAGGGAAAGTGGGATTGGGAAGAGGGTTATTTCTTGACGATCCGAGGACCCACCGTCGACGGACTAAGAGAGAAGTCAACTTTGATGCGATGCTGGAGAAAATTGCCTATGATCTGTACCAAGAGATGGGAAGAGGGATATTCCAAGTCCCGAAAAACTATCTGTCGCTGCAAATCATTCTCGACCCTTTTACCGCAATTAGACAATTAGATTATCTTCATAGTACATCTCGGCAAAATTACTATACTTTATTACAGATCCTTAAATTGATTGACTCGCTGCGTAACTGTGATTCTCGTTGTCATTTCTGAATGGTGTTTATTTTTCTTTGAAGATATGAGAGAGTAAAGGACAAAGCATCCCAAACACCGCGATGGCGAGAATCAGACGGTCTCCGACTAGCGAATAGAGCGTCTGATAGTGATAACAAGGCACCTGCACATATAAAGAACCAGGCGTCTCCTGTTCCTGAAATGTCCCCTCTCCTAAGATCGCAACCACTCTGCCTAAGCTGTCCACAGCTCCTGTGATACCAGTGTTGCAGGCGCGGACGAGTGGAATCCCATTCTCAACAGTACGCAATCTGGCATGGTCAAAATGCTGCCAGGGAAGGCGGGATTTTGGATACCATCCATCATTCGTGAGATTGATTAACACCTCCGCTCCCTTCACCCGATTTTCTCGCATGAGATCGCCAAAGATCTCTTCATAGCAGATAGAAATTCCCATAGGAACTGCCCCTTGAAAGACTTTTGCCTCTTCGCCTGGAGTGAAAGACCCACCAACGCCATACGCTGCCGCAAGATCTCTGCACCACTCAAAGGGGATGTATTCGCCTAAAGGGAGGAGAATTCTTTTTTCATAGCGGGTCGGAAGCCTCCCGTCAGGAGAGAAGTGAAAAGCTGCGCTATAGTTTTCCACTTTTTTAGACTGCCGATCGACATAGACGCTGTCTTCGAGTCCAATGACAACGTCGGCTTGAAATAGTGTCGCCAAGGCCTGCACGATGTAGGCATTGGAGACGCGCTTGTCTCCCCTCCCCTGTCTCTGATCCAACTCTTTGATGTCATCTGCAAACGGACTCTGTTCAGGAAGATGAGCGAACGACTCTTCCCCGAATAGGCTTAAAAAAAGCTCTTGTACTTGTTTCAAAGGAAAGACAGCATAGAACGTGCCGAAAGGGACGAGATACTCAGGCAAAGCGATCAAATCGACAGATTTTCCTTGCTGGCTTTTCAACGTCGATAAAACCTGCTTCCATTCTCCTAGAACATATTCCCGAGCCATCTCAGCACTCTGGAAGTGGACATTTTCTTCGATAGGCAATGCAGACTGCACAAGCAGAACGTTTAAATGACTTTCTCTTTGAGACGCCTGCTGCTGTTCATGATAATAGAGATGGAGTGATCCGAAAAAATAAGGAAACAGCATCACAGCAAGAGGTAATGCCCATCGCCAAGAGGCTGAAGGAGAGATCCAAGCCCTCAGAAAGAGCAAATTCGTTAAAATCACCAAGAATGAGAGGGCGTAGACGCCTCCTAAGGCAGCCGTTTGCAGAGGGATGATCGCACCGGAAAGAGCGAGTCCAGAGGGATTAAACGGCAGCCCAGAAAAGATGAAGTGGCGGGACCATTCAAGCAGCACCCACCCTCCCGCTAAAGCAAAAAGTGATGACAGACGGTTGAATGTGCTCGGTTTGATCCATACCGATATCAGAGCGAACTGTGTTCCAAATAGGGCTGCTGTAAAGATAAGGAGGAAATAGATATAGAAGTAGGGATGAGAAAGGACCCAGGAATATTGGACGAGCTGGACAGAACCAAACCAAGCAAGAGAGAGGATAAATCTGTGTTTAGCTGAAGGGATATCTAAGAGAACCCTCCAGAAAAGAGCATAGCCACAAAAAGCTGCTAGGAGGGCAATCCACCCGCTCCAGACGGGCTGTCCGAATGCAACAATGGCTAAGGAGACAAAAAAAAGGATTACTTGATTGATTCCCATGTTTTACTCTCTGTGTCCTCTGTTCCTCTGTGTTTGTTAAAAAAGTTTTGGGTAAAACTATGGTTGCATCTTAGGTCTGAACTTCTTTGCGTTGAATAGATGAAAGATGTGAGTGACTGATAATTCTTTCCAGAAGATCTCTTGGATATAGTGGAGGATCTTCACTCAACCCTTGCTGATATATGACTGTTGAAGGGGTCAACGCAGGCAAAGTATTGGCTTCAATCACAATCATCTTTTCAGTGATGCGGTTAAAGAAGATATCTATCCTCGCATAGTTTTGAATGCCCAGGGCAGCCGCAGCTTTGGCCGTCAGCTTTTTGATTTTATCTGTCGCTGCCGACGACAACACCTCTCCTGGCGGTGGCGTGAGGTTCACTCCTGTCCCCCCCTGAAATTTTTCTTCCAAACTCAACACCGTCCCCTCAGCCACAGTGATGCTGGGGTTAAAGGGGTAATATTCCCCTGCTTGCTCAAGCAGCCCCACTGTCAACTCAACCCAGCCAGTTTTATGGGTGTGATATAAGTGATTATCAGCAATTGTAATAGTGTCGGTCTCAACATACGGTTCGATAATAAGCTCTTGCCCCTTTTCCGTGGGCATTTCAATAGGAGAGTGCTGGCGGCTGAACGCCTCTGCAGGGATAGAGGACGTCTCTTCAAAAACGAACTGAAAATATCTTTCTAGCTCTCTGGCTGTTTCTAGAACAACGATACCAGCCGAACATCCATCAAAACGGGGCTTGATGATCAGACGATCGGACTGCAGCTCCGCACAACACTTTTTCCAAAGCTGTTCATAGTCTTGAGAAGTCGCCTTCTCCAACATTGCGGGCACCAAGTTTTTCTTAGGCAGAGAGGAGATGTCGGGATCGCCCAACGCTGTGATCACAGAGGCTGTCTGATATTTATCCATGCATAAGGCAGAAGCCGCAGCATTCGACCCATTGAAAAAAATCTGCTCTTTTTCAAGCTTTTGCTGAAGGCCCCCATTCTCCCCTTCTGCACCATGTAAAGCGAGGAATAGAAACGCTTTGTCTTCCCTGACTTTATCCAGAAATCGCTCAAGGGAAAGCCGAGAAGGAGCAAATTGAGAAGGTTCAGGGATGGTCAGACGGCAGCAAACCTTTTGGATGACAGCTTGCAATGAAGAGACATCTGCCTCAGAAGCCAGACAATTTGTGTGGATTTCTTCAACGGTGTGGTTCAAAGTAAACGAATAGGGCAATTCCCAAATGTGTCCAGTTCGATCCATAAAATAGGGGACAGGATAGTATTCCTTAGACTGCAGGAGCTTTAGCCAAACGTTTGTTCCACTCATGAGTGAGACCTGTCTTTCAGCATTCCCATTGCCAAAGAGCACGTAGACAGGAGATTTTCTCTCAGATTGGCATTCTTCCCGATGAGGAGGTGTTAAACCATAACGGCGGCACGCTTGGCTCACAAGATATTGCAAGGCGGAACGATGGGTCATGCCAACAAGAGATGTCTGTCTGAAGAAGAAGCTATTTTGCTCTAACCCACTAAGTGGATTGATATCAGAGAAGTAGATCGCCCCCTCTTGTAAAAGCCACCCATCCAGCCTGACAAAGTCCTTCATCCCAAAGAGAGTGAAAAGCTGCTCCGCTTGAGAACGGATTGCTTCAACAACAGCTGGTGAAAACCGCGATGGGGTATGATAAACCACTTGATTCGTCGGCAAATACTTCTTGCGATAATCGAAGATCTCACCGCCTTGGGTGTCCAACTCAACCTCAGTGGGGGTGAGGGCGACGGGCTCTCCCTGTGGATTCTCAAATACAACGACAGTAAACTCGCTCCCCTCGCAGAGAGGCTCGACGATTGCCTCATGCCCGATCCCCTGAGAGAAGATCTCCTCGACGCGACGCAGTGCTTCCGCAGGATCTTGGACACGATACACCCCTATTGAAGAGCCTCCTATGGCCGGCTTGACGACGGCTTGCTGCAGAGCATGCTCGTTAAAGAACCTTTCAATGGGAAGTTGTTTGTCTGGCGCATCCTCAATAACGAGAAGCTGCGGCAAGGTAAAAAAGGCGTGCTGGCGCAGGGTTTCAGCAGCGCGGTACTTGTGAAACATCTTGTGGCAACTACTGCTGCTGTGTCCAATAAAAGGGACGTTCAAAGACTCCAACAATGCCTGCAAGGAGCCGTCTTCACCAAAAGTGCCGTGAATCAAGGGGAAGACCAAGTCGACAACAGACAACGCAGCTTTCAGAGAATGTTCATCCAGCCATTTGGCTGTCTTACTTAGCTTATAGTCAAAATCAGCCGGGGTGTTGGAGTAGAGCTGGGCCGGGGATATGGAATAAAATTTCTTCTGGGTGTCGACATAAAGAGGGATGATCTCAATGCCAGGACCGCTGAGATGATCCATCACCGAGCGCGCTGAATTGAGGGAAATCCCCCTCTCTCTCGAAGGCCCTCCGCAGATCAGCGCTAATTTAAATGGAGTTTTTGATAACATGAAGACACACACACAAGTGATTATGGAAAACAGAATACTAGATTCTGTAATAAACGAAAAGGTTCGTGATACCTCCTCCCCCTTTTTTTAACGCAGAGAAGCAAAGAGACAAGATGTGAGGATGCAAACATTTGTGAGTGTAGAGTGGTCCTTAGCTTCTTTTAAACGCAAAGGCGCAAAGGTTCGGAGACGCAAAGAAGCGAATGAAGAAATTACTTATTAAAAAGGAAAATTGTTTTAAGCTATTACTCTTCGATGTAGGTATTCTTGGAAGCATGAGCGGTCTTCCTCCAAAAGTGATTCAAGATTCTGATTACGGAAGCTATAAAGGCTCTTAGTTATTTATGCAATTAGACACTAGAGCCTTTAATTTCAATCGGTTTAAGATGAGAGCAAACGCGCCATTCCCCAAGACATTCGTCGCCGTGATGACAGGATCAAATAAAATATACAGCGCAGTCACAAGCGAGGACATCTCTCCAGTAAAGCCGAGTTGGCTTTCTAATATCGGGAGCATCACCAACACCCCGCCGCCAGGAATCGCAGCGACAGAAAATTTAGCCATGACGAAATAGCAGGCAAACAGGAGATAAGAGGCAAAATCAGGCTCAGACACACCAAAATTTTTCAAGATAGCAAACGCAAAAATAGGGATCGCAAAACAATCCCCAATCAAGTGAATATTGACTGTCGTTGGGATGGCCAGCCTGATCAAGGCAGGATCCTGAACATTTTTTTCACTTCCTACTATCGTCAGAGGCATTGCAGCTGCACTGGACATGCTCCCAAATCCAGCGATGGCAGCTGGCAGCATATTCTTGATCGCTTGGATGGAAGAAGTCCATTTAAAGTTTTGGGAGAAGGCGTAGAGTATGAAAACATAACTCAATTGCGCAAACGCCACGACTGCAAAAATCCAGGCGTAATCGCGTACGATATTATCTAAGACTTCGTCGTGGATGATCTTCACAATAAACCCAGCAAGGAAAAATGGAATGAGATATAGAATTCCCCTTAAAAGGGTGCTGACAACAATTTCAAAACGATCGGCAATTTTTCTTGCCAAAACCGGGCGAAGAAATGAAAACAACGCTCCCGAGATCATCCCCGAAAACATGGCCCAGCTATTGGGAATGAAGGAAGGCATTTGATAAATCCAGGCGGGCTGAAGTCCAGCGGAATCTTGAGGCACTGTGATGGATAAATCAAATTGATAAATCGTCGAACCGACGATGTAGCTCATCATGGTAGAAATGAAATTTGAGAGGCAGACGGCTCCTAAAATGGTTAGAAGAAGGGTAGTGGCTCGGCCAGTCAGCTGGGCAAGAGTTTTGAATAACAGCATGAAGATGATCATCGGCAACACAAAGATGATCACAGATTTAATGCTTAAACTCAAGGCATAGAGAACACTCTTCACGCTTAGAGGAATCCAGCTATCAAGAAATGCAATGCCAAAAATCACAGCTAAAAGAATAACGGGCATTTTACGGAACATTAGAGTTTCCATGGGGTTTAATTTGAAAATACAATTGGATATTAGCAACTGAGATTCATTGGGAGATTAACGATAACTGATTTGTCTATATAATTCAACAGGCTTAAGGAATTGCAAAAGTCGAAATGGAAAATGGACTATATGGACTATATGGACGATTATGGACAGAGTAAGCATAAAACATGTGTCCATATGAGTCCATTTTTTGTCCATATAGTCCATTGTCCATAGTCCATATCTTTTCATTTCTGTTTTGATTTTATTCACTTTATTATGTATATTAATATAATGTTATTTCTTAAATTCTTTAATAAACGAGAAGTTAAAACATGAAAAATTTATTTTATATTTTGTTGGTGTGGAGTTTCTGCCTTTACGGAAGGGATGATCCAAAGGATATTATCGGCAAGGTACTCAAAACAGAACAGCATTCTTATGAATTGCATCAATACTTAAGTCGAGGCGCTTTTGGAAGTGTTTATGATGCAACCAATGAAGAGGGAAAGAGTGTTGCAATCAAAGTCTTTAGCACACCTACTCACATGAATAGCGAATTCTTTACGAAGTCATGGCCCATGCCCAAACCACACCAGCAGGCTCAAGCCACCTCTCCCATCATGACACCTTTCCCAAGAAATTCTTTCCGTGCAACAAACGTATACACAATTGAACGTGAATGGGAAATTGGAACTCAATTCGATCATCCAAACATCATCAAAGCTTATGACCGTGGAACGATTGCACCTGACAATGAAGAGGACAATGAATCTTCTTTCCTAGTGCTGGAGTTGGTTTCCGGATCGACCCTTTACAATGTTTCAGTGGGACAGTATTCTCGAAATGAGGCTATGACGCAGGCAACACAGCTATTAGATGCCTTCTGCTATGGATTATCCAATCAGATGCATTACACAGACCTTCATTCAGGAAATATCATGATTTCTGACGAGGGCTTACTAAAAATCATCGATTTAGGAAGTTTCCATACATTCGAATCTCTTTTGGAATACTCTGTAGAAAGGGTGTTTTGGGATTTGCAATATGCCTATTTGTTGATTAAAACGATCCTAAAAAAGGGTGGCTACGAACCGAATGAGGTTGCCATATTGGCACGGCAGTTAAAAGATGAGGTCAAAAAATTGCGTGGGACCGAACTCACGCCAGTGGAAATGTTCCGACAAGTTTTCGATGCATGGTCTGTCATTCTACATGATGTTGAGGATCTGCACCTTCAAAGATGACTTGCGGGCGGTTCGACACCTTCGAGAATGGGGGAAGATTGAGTTCAATGACTTGTGTTCTTTCCACAAGCTCCGAGGGGCGGTAGCGTTCCGGAATCTTCTCCATTTCCTCCATCGTCATCGCCTTCACAATCTTCTTTCGCTGGACATATGTCCCCCGTTTGAAGAAAGTGGGGTAGTCGTTCCAGTTTATCCCCTTCTGAAAGAGCATTTCTTGCATCTGAGAAGAGGTTTTATCCATGATTTCTTCGTGAGAGTATAGTGTTCTCGCTGACATGCTGATGCTGTTTTTCACAGCATCGCGCTCGCGCCAGAGGAACGTATTCGCTCCTTCCTCAAGGGTAGGGACCTGCCAGACGCGGCAGTCAAAAAAGGCGAGCGGTCTTGTTAGGCAGACATCGAAATAACAGCTGACAGCGTTCCTTTGCACAACCCTCGTCAGAGCCAATTGGTTAAACAAAGACGAAGCCATGGCTGCGAGCACTGAACACATCTTCTGTATCCTGCCATCAAACCAGATCTGACTCTTATAGTCGGGGCTGTACCAAGCGAGGGTGATCTCATCGGACTGGGTATACCCCACAGAAGCGCAAGTTTCTTCGACCAGAAACTTCGTCGTGTCGATCATACACCTGGTCAGCGCTTCGTCATAAGGAACTTGCGGGGAACGGGTCAAGTCAGAGGTATAATTGCTAAAGGCCTTCCCATCCAATCGTGCCATCACAGGCAGGGTGGGTAAAAATCTGCGACCTGCTTCCATCCGTTCTAATGCTTTCAGTCTATCGCCCATCGGGTCTTTCATGATCTTAAAACCCTTTTTCATTTTCTCTAAAGAAACAATATAGTGGATCTATTTAATTAAAAACTAGAACTTATTTTTTCATAAAATTCTCTTGATCCGTTGACACTTCAAAATATAAGGAGTATAATAATAACATGAGTAAGATCTTATAAGATTTGTGATTTCCGGGGAACGATGCACTCCACGAGTTTTGCTGATTCCTTGAATTTACATCATCCCCATGAGGAACTATGGGCGAGAAAACCGAGAAAGCGACCCCTAAGAAACTAAAAGATGCGAAGAAAAAAGGTCAGATTGCCAAATCTGAAGACCTGCCACATGCTTTTACTTTTATCGTTTCCGTCTCCGTGGTCCTCTACATGTCCAGTTTTCTTTATCACAAGCTGACTGAATTTATGAGGGATGCGTTTCAAGCGGTGACGAATTCTGAAGGCGATGTCGCCGTTGCAAGTTTATTCTATAAAGCGAATGAAGTGATCTTCATGACCAGCCTTCCGATCCTGCTCATCGTTTCCATGGTGGGAGTGACGGTCACCTTTTTGGCGGTTGGCCCTGTTTTTGCTCCAGAAGTATTTAAATTTGACATCCAAAAATTTAATCCTGTTACAAACTTAAAGAATAAATTCAAACTGAAAACTCTTATTGAATTAATTAAGTCTTGTTTAAAAATCTCAATCGCCGGCTACATCATCTATACAGTGATGTACAAAAGTATACCCGTCTTGATTCACGCCGTCTCCATGCCAATTGCTGGATCACTTGCCATATTTAGCGCTTTTTTGATCGAAGTTGTTGCAAAAGTTGGGTTATTTTTTATCGTCATCGCCGTTGGAGACTTCATCTACCAAAAAAGAAACTTCGCTAATGAAATGAAAATGGAAAAATTTGAAGTAAAACAAGAGCATAAGAACAGTGAAGGCGATCCGCAGATCAAAGGGAAAAGGCGGCAAATTGCTCAGGAAATCGCCTATTCGGAAGGTCCGGCAGGCAACGTCAAGAAGGCTCAGGCTGTCATCACCAACCCAACCCACCTTGCTATTGCCATTGCTTATGAAAAAGATATCGACGCAGCCCCTTACATCCTCGGGATGGGTCAAGATTTCCTCGCTGAAACGATGGTTAAACTTGCCGAAAAATACAATGTCCCTGTCTTGCGAAATATTCCCCTTGCGCACAAACTCTGGGAAGAGGGTGAGGCGTTTGAATATGTCCCCGAAGAAACTTATGAAGCGCTCGCAGAAGTTATTCGCTGGATCGATGCTTTAAAAGATGGCACAGAAATTGAAGAATCCATAGAGTTATAGAATAGACTAGTTTAGGGAGAATGCTTAGGATGGGTCCAATACGAAGAATGCTCGATGGAATGACAGCTCGGATAGGGGGCGATCGTTCCCTTGACACAATATCACGCTCAAGCGATCTCGGCCTTGCCATTGTAATCATCGGCATTTTGGCCATGATCATCATTCCGATCAGCCCGCATATCATCGACTATTTGATTGCGGTCAACTTAGCTGCTTCGGTCGCTTTGCTGATGGTCGCCCTTTACATCCCCAGCGCTGTGCACCTTTCTATCTTTCCGTCGCTCCTGTTGATTACAACGCTTTATCGCCTCGGATTGAACATCGCCTCGACGCGGCAGATTCTCTTGCATGCTGACGCCGGAAAAATCATCTATCAATTCGGTAATTTCGTCGTCGGCGGTAACTTTGTCGTTGGCGGTGTCATCTTTTTGATTATCACCTTAGTCCAGTTTATCGTCATCACCAAAGGTGCTGAGCGGGTCGCTGAGCTTGCTGCCCGTTTTACGTTAGATGCGATGCCTGGTAAACAGATGAGTATCGACGCAGACATGCGCGCCGGGATCTTAGACTCCAACCAAGCCCGAGAGAAACGTCTTGCCATCCAAAAAGAGAGCCAACTCTATGGTGCGATGGATGGTGCCATGAAATTCGTTAAAGGAGACGCCATTGCCGGTATTGTCATCACACTGATCAACATCGTGGGTGGATTGATCATCGGTAATACGATCAATGGCTTAGAAATTGGGGAATCGGCGAAGATCTACTCCCTCCTTTCCATCGGCGATGGTCTGATCTCTCAAATCCCCGCTCTGCTCATTTCGATTACAGCTGGTATCGTCACCACACGTGTGACAAGCGAGGGAGCGGAACACTTAGGTAGCGAAATCTCTAGCCAGATCTTGAAGCAGCCTAAGGCGTTGATGCTCTCAGCAGGGTTTTTGATGGGTATGGGGATGCTTCCAGGATTCCCCCTCCCCCCATTTTTGATCCTAGCCAGTGCGATGGGACTGATCGGCTACTCTCTTTGGAATAATGCACAAAAGCAAGCTGCTGCGATCTCAGGGGGTGGAGGAACCATCCAGAGCGCCGAGGGCAGCACTGTTGATACCTCGATACGCGGGCATAAGGCAGTCACTGGCGGCGGAGTCGACAGCTACTCGTTGACGCTGCCCGTCGTCTTAGAAGTCGGAAAGGGGTTATCCACTGAAATCCAAAAAGCCAATAAAGGGGCAAATTTCATTGATCAGATGATCCCTAAGATGAGGCAAGCGCTCTACGCCGACCTCGGCGTCCGATTTCCTGGCGTCCACGTCCGGACGGACTCCCCTATTTTAGAAAAAGATGAATACTCCATCCACTTGAACGAAGTCCCTATTGTCAGGGGAAAAGTTCTTGAGGGCCATCTGTTGACAAACGAATCTGAAGAAAACCTTAAGCGTTACAACTTAAATTTCGTCTCTTACAAAAACTCCCTTGGCCTCCCTTCCATGTGGATCGAAGTCAAGAATAAAGAGCTCCTTGACAAAGCGGGAATCAAATACTGGAACGCTTTGGAAGTGATGATCCTGCATCTCTCGTACTTCTTTCGGAGCTATGCCAACGAATTCGTAGGGATCCAAGAGGTGAAATCGATGATCGAATTCGTGGAAAAATCATTCCCCGATCTGATCAAAGAAGTGACTCGTCTGATTCCTTTACAGAAGATGACCGATATATTCAAACGGCTGATCCAGGAGCAGATCTCTGTCAGAGACCTTCGGACAATCCTTGAAGCTCTAGGCGAATGGGCGCAGACTGAAAAAGACACTGTGCTCTTGACAGAATATGTCCGTTCATCTTTAAAAAGGTACATTAGCTACAAATATTCTCAAGGACAATCGGTATTGTCGGTTTACATCCTTGATCCTGAAATCGAAGATATGGTCCGAGGGGCCATCAAACAAACTTCAGCTGGTTCATATCTGGCATTAGATCCAGATTCAGTACAGCTTATTTTACAAGGTGTGAGAAACACTGTTTCTCCCCCTCCGCCTGGTGGCCAGCCACCTGTGATATTGACAGCAATCGACGTTCGACGATTTGTAAGAAAGCTTATAGAAATGGAATTCACCGATATCTCAGTGGTCTCCTATCAGGAAATCGTCCCAGAAATTCGGATTCAGCCGCTGGGACGTATACAGATTTCTTAACCTTCTAAAACCTTGAGGGTTACATGTCAGAACGCCTTACTGGTGCTCAAATAAGCCGTGAGAACGTGGCAGATCACATGGCTTTTGTCGAGCGTTTCGCTGCAACCCAAAAAGCGGGCAATAAAGCAGCAGAAGCGATCATGAATGCTGCCCAAGCAGCAAGCGATGGATCCATCGAAGATCCTCCAGCAATCGCCATCATCAAAATGACGAAAAAACTGGAAAAAGACGACACAAGATCGAAGAAAACTTCTTCCAAAGCAGACGTCAAAGAAGGGGATGAAGTCGAGGAGGTTTCATTAATCGGCAAAGAAGAAGCTGGAGACCTGGCAGACCTATTTTCTCATCGGGATGAAAACCGAGAATACCACCTCGACACTGACAAGTTGACGACACTCGCTACCCGTGCGCTGGGGATACAGATCAATGAAAATTCCACCCCTCAGGACATCCTGCTAACCATTCGGGAATATCTTCGCACAGAAAATCAAGACCCCGATGTTGCCGTCGTCCATAAAGCATTCAATTTCCTAGTGGATGTGACCCGCACGAAAATCAGCCAAGCTGGAGAAACCGAAGCTAAAGACCGCTTGTTGGCTATGCTAAACCGGATAGAACAGGCCAAAGATGTCCACTATGAAGCCAACACCGTCGATATCCAGGTGACCGACAAGATCATTGGCGTCGTGGATGTTGTCTCCTCCGGCGAAGGGTTATTGAATGTCAATGAAACATTAGATCTATTTCGAAGCCGAATAAAAAACCCCACAACACCAAGCGAACTCTTCGATTACTACCGTTCGCAAGAAGGGGGTTTAAAAGGGATGGAAAAAGAGTTAAGGGCTTTCAAACGTTTCATGGGTGCAAACTTTGAGAGGAAGAACATCGAGACACCTGAGATTCTACAGTTGATGGATGCAAACAAAACCATGTGGGCATTATTGGGTTTGCTCACAGAAGCGAAGGATAAAATTAAACCTCAGATCGTTGAATTAGTAAGACAAAGAGTCATTGAATAGATGGATAAAAAAACTTTTAGACTACATTTTAATTATGAAGTGATGGCGAAGCTCTTCCTCGATATCTCAGCCGAACGCTATCCAACAGCAGACAAGATTAAACAGATCGTCTCACGCTTGGTTGACCCTATTGTCAGCGATAAACTTGACGAATTGTACATTAAAATTGCCATTCTCAACGCGATCCGAGCGATGGTTAAAGAGGTTTCACCTGGCAAGCTCTACCGCAGCATCCAACACCGCGATGATGTCTTTAATGGTGTCATCGAAGCTCTAGATGAGCTGGAAGAAGAACTTCAAGAACTTGAAGAGCAGCTTGAAGAAGATGAAGATGAAGATTAGTTATGAAGTTGAACATTTACGATTTTAAGAGGCATGATTATGGCACTTTTCGAATCACTTCTAAAAGAATTTAAAGCCGTTTTCCCCTGTGAGCTAGAACCAGATGAAAACAATTCCTGTTTAATCGTTTTAGGCAACGGCCTCCGCGTCCAAATCGAACTCAAGCGGAGTGATCTCCTAGTCACCTGCCAAATTGCAACGCTCCCCATCGGGCGTTATCGAGATAACCTATTTCTCGAAGCCCTGAAGCATAATGAAACCTTCCCCCCTTCCGCTGGCATGTTTGGATTCAGTGGAAGAACGCATACCCTCTACCTATTTTTAAAACTTGACCCCGATCTGGTGACAACCGCTAAACTGGCGACCATTCTCCCCCCTTTCATCACGATAGCTGGAGAATGGACCGAAGCCATTAAGCAGGGCAAAACACCATCAGTTTCCCAAAAGGCAACAACGACACAATCCAATTCCCCTATGGACATTTTTAGCAGTTCAAGATAAAGTCCCGGATTATGGACACATCTTATCTTAGCCACTGCCCAGCAGCAAAACAATGGGACCGCATTGGGATAAGGCCGCATAACGGCATCAATATCCCCTTGTTCAGTATTCACTCGAACCAATCCCATGGCATTGGCGAATTCAACGACCTGCTTCTTCTCATTGATTGGGCCGTTTCCGTCGGCATGGATGTCATCCAACTCCTCCCCCTCAATGACACCGGCCATGGAACCAGTCCCTATAGCGCCATTTCAGCCTTTGCATTAAATCCCCTCTATCTCAGCCTTGCAGAACTCCCCTATCTCGAAAAGTACCCTTCGCTACAAGATGAACTGTCATTGATGCCTAAGCACACACAATCTGGACGAATTGACTACCATCGTGTGAGGGAGCATAAAAAACATTTCCTCGTTCGCTATTGTAATTTAGCAGGGACTCAGCATCTAATCTCCAGCAGTGAATACCAGAACTTTCTTCAGGAAGCGTCCTTCTGGATTAACGAGTATGCGGCATTCAAAATCCTCAAGAACCGCCATGGATGGACCCATTGGGAAAGCTGGCCTGAGCGAGAACAATTCCCCTCCACGGAATTCATCAAACAAGTCATTGTCGAAAACCAAAACGAGTTTCATCGCCATTGTCTCATACAATTTCTATGCGACAAACAAATGAAAAAAGCCTATGCTTATGCCGACCAGAAGAAACTTTTCATCATGGGCGACATTCCGATCCTTATCGACCGCGATAGTGCCGATGTTTGGATTCACAGGCAGCTATTCGATTTAGAATATTCTGCTGGAGCGCCTCCTGACATCTATGCTGTAGACGGGCAAAATTGGGGCTTTCCAATCTACGACTGGGATCACTGCATTGAAGAAGACTTCTCCTGGTGGAAGCGGCGGCTAAGCTGGTCTGCTCGTTATTACCACATCTATCGAATCGACCATGTCGTCGGATTTTTCCGCCTCTGGTCGATTCCGATTGGACATAAAGGATGTGAAGGAAGCTTTCTCCCAAAAGATGAAAGCACATGGATCGATCATGGCCAACGGATCATGCTCATGATGGTGGAAGCGTCGCTGATGCTTCCTATTGGCGAAGACCTCGGTGTCGTCCCAGATGAAGTGCGTGCCTGTTTAGGCGCCATAGGGATCTGCGGCACTCGGGTCATGAGATGGGAACGTAAATGGAAAGAGCAACAACAGTATATTATGCCTTGTGAATATCACCCCAATACCTTGACAACGGTATCGACTCATGACTCAGAGACACTGCAGCAGTGGTGGGCCAACCATCCTGACGAAGCTCTCTCCTTCGCAGACTTTAAAGGATGGGCTTACCACCCCGTTTTGAGCCGCGAGTACCATAAAGAAATTCTTTGGGACAGTCATCACACCAATAGCCTCTTCCATATTAACCTTCTTCCAGAGTATTTAGCGCTGATCCCGGGATTATCTCATCCAGATATTAATGACGAACGAATCAATATCCCAGGCATTGTGTCGGACTGCAACTGGACCTATCGCCTACGACCTTCGTTAGAAGAACTCATTTCAAACCACTCTCTCAAACATCTTATTTTAGATCTTCTCAACTGAAGATTGTATGAAACCTATGACAACGATCCTGAAAATCCTCTTCTCAATTTGCCTCGCCATCTGTCTCTCTCATGCTCTCGAAGGCGCACCCACCGAAGGAAAGCTGAAAACTCTCTACAATCGGATGGACCCCTATTCCCTCTCGCAGCACCTCTCTTTTTATGAATTATACCCCCAACATCCCTTAGGACAGCAAGCTCTTCGCCATGCTCATTGCCTTCTCACCATTTCGTCAACAACAAATCCCCCTCTACCTCATCTATCGGCTAGCCAGTCCCTGCCTTCAATCCCTTTGACCAATGAGGTGATCAATGGACTCATCGCCCTTGTCAACAAACCGCTCGGAGAAGAAGTTCCTCTTCTCAGCCATGAGACATTAAAGGAGATCGCCTATCTATCTGCCCCCCTGCCTCATACCAAATTACAAGGACATTCTGCATGGACCGAAGAAGAGATCCTGGCGCTGCCGCAAAAAGAAATAGACCTCGCCCGTGCCATCTTCATCAGCCAGTTTAGCCATGATGCCAACCAGATCCTCACCTATGAAGCCCTCATCGATCTGATCGCCTTGCAAATTCTCGCAAAGCTCCCCCGACAAGCAAATGACGAAGCTAAAATTGCAGCAATCAACGCCTTTATCTTTGATGAAATGGATTTCAGATTCCCCCCACACTCACAATCGACTAAAGAAATCGATACCTATTCCTTTCTCCCTTCAGTGTTAGACAAACACCGCGGCGTCTGCCTAGGTGTCTCGATCCTCTATCTCTGCATCGCACAACGGTTGGCACTGCCATTGGAGATCGTGACTCCTCCGGGACATATCTATGTACGCTACCGTTCTGGAGATAAAGTCATCAACATCGAGACGACAGCAAGAGGGATTCATCTCGATTCAGAACGCTACCTGGGCGTCAACATCAAAGAGCTGCAGCAGCGTCCTCTCAAACAAGTGATCGGAATGGCCCATTTCAACCAAGCCTCAATCTATTGGCAGCTTGGAGATCACGAAAAAGCCCTTGCTGCCTACCAGAAAGCCGAACCCTACATGCGCGATGATCCTGTCTTGAAGGAGCTGATGGGATATATCCTGGTATTGAATGGAAAAGTAGAAGAGGGAGAAGCGCTCCTCTATGCAGTTGAAAACTATATTCCACCACACGCCATCACCAATAGCTCCCTCATAGAAGATTACTTCAAGGGCGATGTCGATATTCATGGAATCAAATGCATCTTCTCAAAATCTGAGGAAGACCGGGAGTCGATATTAAAACAAAAAGAGGTGATGCAAAACCTCATCGTCCAATACCCTCGCTTTCGCTCAGGGCACCTTTCCCTTGCGATGACATGGATTGAACTCCACCGCCCTGGAGAAGCTTTAGAGGCTCTAAAAGTTTATGATACAATTGACAATCAAAATCCTGAAGTCAACTACTACCTCTCCGTCCTCTACGCCCAACGGCACGACTATCTCCGAGCTTGGCATCATCTTAGGCAGGCAGAAGCCATCGTCAAACAAGCAAACTGGAATCCTCCCCAGCTGAAAGAACTGCGCCGAGAGCTCCTCAAGCACTGTCCAGAATGATTAAAACCGAAGGGGATAAGCTGAAATCTGAATTCTGTTTTTTCTATCCATGACGGTGAAGATATTCGTTTCGACATCGAAATTCACCTCGTCCCCAATAAAGCCGTCATTGAAAACCTCTAAACTCTCTTCAGTGACAGTAACTTCTTGAGAAAGCATTTCAGGATCTGGCAATTGGGTAAATTCCTCAGCCATATCTTTGAGTTTTTTATTCAATATGTCTAAGTTATTCACTCTTTCCAAAAAACGATGGTAGCACTGTTTGGTTTTGGGACAGAACGCCCAGCCTATCATTCCCCGCACACGTCTTCCATCTTCATACGCAAAATCAACAAGCACCGCCCACCCTGTAGAGGTTTTCAAAGCAAATCGAGCACGCAATTGTTTTGACATGATGAGTCGATCCACAAGAGGTGAAAAGCCATGCAAGCCCAATTGAAACAACACCTCTTCCTTCAAGCAATTATCATAATTCCGCACCCCTCTATCCTCGAAAAGGAGAACCTCCTCCCATCTCTCAGGGGAACAACGCAACCATCGCCGCACTCTCTCAGTCATGATTAGTTTTTTCTGTGGTGTGATCGCTTCCATAAACAAGGGTGACGACGAGAGTGGTAGAGGAATTGCCTCCTCCTCGGTTTCAAAGGGAAGAGACAATGAGGAGGATGAGGGTACGGTTGAAAAAGATGTCGATGTTGAAGAGGAGGATGACGCTTCCTCCTCTATTTCAGGACGGAAAGACGATGATGAACTCGAGGATGTTGAAGAGGAAGAGGAACCTGTCGGTGACGAAGTGGAAGGATGGAATCTCCTATTTTTCACTTTTTTTATCTTCCCTCTCACCTGATGGCTCTTAGAAACACTTGCCCCGGAAATGCTAAGTTCTGTGATATCATACGTTTGAAGAGAGGAAAAAGAAGGAAGGGTGAAGATGCGTTTACACAGCGCCTCATAATGTTGTGGATAGTCCTTTGCTGTGATTGTGACATGATTTTTCTCAATTGTCCAAACCGTTCCACCACCAGCTTTAGTGATGGATTGTAAAAGTGAAATTTGCCTCTTGAAATAATCGTTTGTGACTAATGCTCTTAATTGGACACAGACTTCAGGGAAATAAGCTTTCATCTCAGAACTATGGATATATTGTCCATTGCCGAGGAAAGAAGAAAGCATTGGAACCAACGTCTGATAAGACTGGAAGAGCCCAGGCACGAGGTTTTGAAGAATCGCTTGTGAAATTTTCCCTTTTGGTTTTAGATCCCTGCTGGGAAGCAATTTTAATGGGACAATACTTGCAGCAGTGCTCTTATGCCAAGTATTCATCTCAGGAATGGTTTCGTAAACGGAATAAGTTTTTGCTCCCAATTCAGTGGTGAGGCTATCCAACTCGTAGAAAGCTAACAAAGCTGTAGCGAAACGGCTTTCAGGAGCAGATTGGCCATTATTATATTTTTCCAAAAACTCTTTTAGACCAGCTGTGATATAGTCTGTGAATTCTCTATTCAAAAAGTCACTCAATCGCAAGTATATTAATAATCCAGTTGGGGTGCTGATTAATTCTTCTGGAATAAATAATCCGTTCTTGCTCTCTCTCGTTCCCTCCAATTGTGTGGAAGACATTTTACATCCCGAAGACTCCAGTTGATTATGCAGCGTAATATAGCGGTTCAGTAAAAGATACAATTCGACATATGTCTTGAGAACAGATAACTCTCCAAGGATAATCGAGATAGGAAATTCCCGATGTATACCATTTAGAATCTTAGCACGATCTGTAAATGTTCGCTTCACAATCTCACGAGAATCTCCATAAGCCGGCTGTATTGAATTCTTTATCTCAGCCAATACATCTGCCCTTCCTTCTAAAGGCCCAGATAAAAATGCATTACGAATGAAGTGGGTGACATCACCTTTAAAAAATGGAGAAGGAATCATACTATAAAACCTGTTTATTGAATTAATAAAAAATTAAACAGAATTTTACACACTAATTCATTAAAAAGCAACAAATTCATCGCAAAATAATTACAAAAATCAAATTGGACAAACATGGACAATGGACTTTATGGACGGGTATGGACATATTTTTTGTTTAATCAATCTAATTTATGTCCATATAGTCCATAATCTCCCGTTTTTTCACCCACAACTGCTGACTTACTGCTGGCAAATAATGAACAGCAAATGATAAATTTGAAAACTTGAATTTAACAACTTCTATAGAAGGGTTCTCAGCGATGGCAAAAATTCTACAAAGTTTCTTACAGCTCGCAATCTCATTCACCTGCTGCATTAACGTTGTAGAGGGGTCAGACCTCCCAGAGAAGGCAGATTCAACAACTGAGCAGACAAAAAAATTCGTGAACATTTGCGAGTTGTCTGCGAACTCGGGAATGTTCAGTCACCTTTTCACTGTTGCCCACTATCTCGACAAGTACGACAAAGGGGAATATTCTGGCATTCACTTGGATCTGGGAACGGGCGGACTCTATTATGAACAGTCATATGGTCCAAACTGGTGGGGGTACTATTTTGAACCTCTAGAAGTCGGGGTTAAAGAAGGGCACCCAATAGAAAATTCTTCGAAAGAGACAGACTATCATTTTGCTTATGCTGCAGATCTGAATTTGCCTCGGCAGCGTGTTGCAGAATTAGTTCAAAAATATATTAGAGTTAAGCCTCAAATTCAGCAGAAAGTCGATGACTTTGTTAAAAGTGACTTCGAAGATCATTTTGTGATTGGCATCCACTATCGAGGAACAGATAAATATACAGAAGCTCCTCTTATCCCCTATGAAAGAGTTGCTGAAAGCATCAATCATTATGTCAAAGAAAATCAAATCGACGATTACATCATTTTCGTCGCCACCGATGAGCAACGCTTTGTTGACTACATGAAACAAGCTTTTCCAGATCAAATTGTTTCCCTGAATCATTTTCGATCGACTAATGGGCAGCCCATCCACTTCGTGAAACCCAGTCCCTATCTGCAAGGACAAGAAACTGTGATCGATTGCCTTCTATTAGCCAGATGCCACACCCTCTTCCGTACGTCATCTAATCTGGGAGCTTGGTCAACTTTCTTTAACCCCACAATTCCTGTCACACCTTTAAGTTTGCGACACTAAAGCCTTGCCTACTTGAAGCGGAAGCCTGCTTCTCTTAAATACACCTTGCTATTTTCAATTTGATCTCCCTGGAGCTCAATGTTCCCTTCTTTGACAGAACCTCCACATCCCAGCCGCTGTTTCATCGCCGAACAGAGTTTTTTTAGCTGGGATTCATCCCCCGGAAGGTGTAGAATAAGTGTCACATAAGATCCACGTCTTTTCTCTTTAATGATTTTAATTGGCAGCTTGGGAGTTGACGACGCTTGGGATGGCTCTGGAATCCACTCCCCTCCAATTGTAAATGGCATTGTGATTGACCCGATAGAATTTTAAATTAAGCATAAATGATTTTGTAAATGGTTTCAATGGAAGAGCATCTTGAAAAATTTTAAACCCTTACTCCCCAAAAATCACCACGGCTGCCCCTACTTGCTCTTAGCACCCATGGAAGGTGTCGGCGACCGCGCATTCAGAAGGGCAATGGCCGCTATTGGAGGCTTCGATGAAGCCTGTACCGAATTCCTCCGCGTCCCTGCAAAGGCCCATGTTCCAAGCCTTGCAAAACAATACCATGCTGACGAAACCGCACCCATCCCCCAAGCCGCCCAAATCATGGGATCGGATCCCGACCTCATGGCAGAGATGGCTCGTCAGCTTGCTGCCAGGGGCGCTCCTCGGATCGACCTCAACTGCGGCTGTCCATCGAACACAGTGACTGGACGGGGGGCGGGGTCAAGCTTATTGAAAGATCCGGAACATCTGCATAAAGTGGCAAAAGCGATCGTTGACGCCGTCGAAGTCCCCGTCACAGCGAAATTGCGCTCCGGTTTCGACGACACCTCTCTTTTCAAAGAAAACCTTTTGGCCGCACAGTCCAGCGGCATCCAATTTTTAACGCTCCATCCTCGAACCAAGGCCGAAGGATATGGCCCGCCAGCACGGTGGGATCTCATCGCTGAAGCCAAAGAACTGCTGTCGATCCCCCTCGTCGGCAATGGAGACATCTTGACTGTACAACATGCGGTCGATATGCTCCGCCAAACCCAATGCGACGCATTAATGATTGGACGAGGCAGCGTCATCAATCCTTTTATTTTTCTGGAGATAAAGTCCCATTTTTCAGACCTGCCCTTTCAGAAAAGCTGGGAATCTTTTATCCATTTCATCAACACATTTGTTCAAGATTTCCCCCCAGAAGTGACGATCAATCGTCAAATCAGCAAGCTTAAGCAGCTGATGGGTTTCCTATTTAAAGGGAACGACCGTTTAATCGAGCATAGACAATCAATCTTGACGTCGAACTTTTCGGACATTCCATCATTTCTAGAGTTTTCATTATCTATTTACCAAAAACAACAACGATGGACAGGATAAGCAAAGAAAACGATGGACAGGATAAGCAAAGAACAGGATGGGCAGGATCGCTTCGCGGCAGGATAAGCAAGATAGGAGGAAAATAAGAGTGAAAAAATCTTTTCTTTTTCTCTTTATTTTCCCAAAATTTACTATCTTATCTATCCTGCCGCGAAGCGATCCTGCCCACCCTGTTCTTTATTTATCCTGTCTATCTTGCAATCTTGACTATCTCTGTCTTGCTTCGATGAGTCCGCAGGCAACCCGTTTCCCTGAATTACCAGTAGGCTGAGTAACGAAATCGTCTCGGTCAGCATGGATCACTAAAGACTTGCCAATGATAGACTGCTCTCCCTCTAGGCTGATGACACTGTCTATACGTTCATAGTGAGCTTTCCCCTCATCATCAGCTAATAGATTGCCGAAATCGCCTACATGTCTTTCTAAGTCATCAGGGCCGCCATGTTTGGTGTTTGTCGGGTTGTAGTGTCCGCCAGCAGACGTTCCATCACCCTCGCAAGAGCCATGTTCATGAATATGGAAGCCATGTTCACCTGGCGCTAATCCTTCGACATCCGCAACAATCCTGACTCCACCAGAAACTTTAGTGAATGTGACAGTCCCTTTCACCTTACTATCTTGTAACGATTGGATTTTACTGAAAGCTTCAGTGATCGGCCGAGCTTTCACCTCGTCCACAAGCGCAATCTGTTCTCCTCTGTTTGAGGAGGCATCTTCTTCAGAGATATGTACTGGCTCAGAAGAGGGCTTGGAGGCCTCAGCCTCTGCAATTTTTTGTTCTGACTGCTTATCATTCTTGGCTTCGGGCGTGCGCGTATCTGTACATCGGCACCCAACCAGCGTTGCGCCGAATAAGCTAGCAACAACGACATGGGTGATCAGAGAGTGGTTTCGAAAAAAAGAAAGGGCTGTTTTCTGAAACATACTAAATCCTTGAAAAATTGGTTTAGAAACGACCATTATAGAAATAATTTATCCCTACCTCCGATTAATGACAAGAGTATTATCTATTCATGTTCACAGAGGTTGGCATAAAAATTGCGCCAGGATGTGCAGGATAAGCAAAAAAACAGGATAGGCAGGATCGCTTCGCGGCAGGATAGGCAAGATAAAAAAGATAAATTAGATAAAATATTTTCTTTTATTTTTTCTCTTAACTTTGCCTTAGTTTCTATCTTCCTATCCTGCCAATCCTGCCGCGAAGCGATCCTGCCTATCCTGTTTTTTTGCTTATCCTGCCTATCCTGTTGCATGACATTGTTCAGTGAATTCGGCTTCGTCGAGAATCCTAACCCCCAGTTGACGCCCTTTGTCTAGCTTTGAACCGGGGTCAGAGCCTGCGACAATGAAGTCTGTTTTCTTACTCACCGAATCAGAGACGCGCCCCCCTCTTTCCTTGATCAGTGCCGCTGCTGCGGTTCGTGTATAATTCTGGAGTGTTCCAGTCAACACAAAGGTTTTCGACTGGAATGGATGGCCAGTGAAACCGATCCTGTGCGTCGACTGCGGATGAACTCCCCTTTCTAATAACAAGGCAATCTCCGCCCGGTTATCTGGATTTGCGAAGAAGTCGACAACGGAGCTGGCCACTTTATCGCCAACCCCCTCGATCTGCTTCAACGCCTCTTCACTCATCTCGCCCAACTTATCGATGGAGCCTGCTTTCGAGGCAAGGAGTTCAGCAGTCCCTGTTCCGACGTATTTGATTCCTAGAGCCATGATGAAGCGCTCGAGCGAAACCTTTTTAGATTTCTCAATGCTCGCTAGAAGGTTGTTGACAGACTTCTCTTTGAATCCTGTGAGCTGGGAAAGGTCTGCTTGCGTCAGCTTATAGATATCTGACGGGACTTTGACAAAGCCTCTCTGCACAAGTTGGATAACCACTTTCTCTCCCATATGGTCGATATCCATCGCCTCTTTGCCTGAAAAATAGACGAGACGGCGCACCTGTTGTTCAAAGCACCCTGCTTCGTTGGGGCAGCGGACGGCCACTTCTCCAGGGAGCCTGACAACAGCATGCCCGCAGCATGGGCAGGTTGTCGGCATGGTCCAAGGCTCGCTTGCCACCGGCCGTTTGCTGAGGTCGACGCTGATGACTTTGGGGATGACATCACCCCCTTTCTCGATGGTGGCGAGGTCGCCGATTCGGATATCTTTCCGTTCGATCTCTTCTTCATTGTGCAAGCTGGCTCTAGAGATGGTGCTGCCAGCTAGGAAGATAGGTTCCAGCTCTGCGACAGGGGTGAGGACTCCGGTGCGCCCTACTTGGACCGTGATCGCTCGGATGCGCGTCTGAGCCTGCTCCGCCGCGAATTTATAGGCAATGGCCCAGCGGGGGTTTTTCCCTGTCACTCCAAGATGCTGCTGCTCTTTCAGGTCATCGAGTTTGATCACAATCCCATCGATTTGATAAGGCAGCGAAGGGCGCAGGGTGCGGACTTTCTCAGCAAACTCCCAGATCTCATCGATCGTATGGCAGTGGGCTTGGTATTGTAGTGTAGGCAGCCCTAAGCTTCGCAAATAAGTCGCGGTTTCAGATTGTTTGCGGAACGGCAGACCGCTTTCTTCAGCGATAGAGTAGAAGACGATGGTCAGTCCCCGCTCTGCAACGAGCTTAGGGTCTAATAGCTTGAGCGATCCCGCTGCTGCATTGCGCGGGTTTGCCCATTCCGGCTGCCCCTCCTGAGCTTTTTGCTCATTCAGTTCATGGAACACCTGGATCGGCATGAAGACCTCTCCCCTGACTTCAAGAACCGGGGGGATATCTTTGCCGTAGAGGCGGAGAGGGAGGTTGGAGATGGTCCGCATGTTTGCGGTGATGTCATCGCCTTTCCATCCATCCCCGCGGGTGGCCCCCCGCACGAAAATGCCATTCTCAAACGTTGCCGAGATAGCGATGCCGTCCATTTTCAATTCGACAGAAAAGGCAAATTCCTTCTTTCCAACTAATTTCTCGATTCGTTTAATAAAGTCTTCGATCTCTTCTCTGGAATAGGTGTTAGCCAGCGAGAGCATGGGGATATTGTGTGTAACGGTTTTAAAACCTGTGGTGAGTCCCTCTCTTACACGCTGTGTCGGAGAGGCTGGTGTGATCCACTCCGGATGCTCCTTCTCCATCTGTTCAAGGCGAGTGAATAGATGATCGTATTCCTCATCAGAGATTTCGGGTCGGTGTTCGATGTAATAGAGGCGGTCGTGATGCCAGATCAGCTGGCACAGCTCATCATAAGAGTGCTTTGTTTTCATAGAAATCTTGCTTTAAGTTAGGTAACTATTCACGTCTCAACTTTAGCTCACTTCTTGAGATTTTTCCAACGAAAAACGTGATAAACGGCCTTTTAATGGTTTTTGAGTTGATTTTAACATCTGCTCACCTTACCGGAGCCGCCATACCTTTCTGCATCGCTATTGAAAAGCTCTTCTGCCTGTTCGAAGTATCCAAAGTCGAATTCACCTTTGCAGTTCCATTCGTTCCACTGTCCGAACTCGCTCCCCATGTAGAAAGGTTTCTTCCCTGCCTGACAGATCATATAGCTCAAGAGAAGGCGTAAAGGAAAACTTAAGGGCTATCACTTTTTTCCAATGAAAAACGTGGTAAACAGCCACGTTTTTCCAACGAAAAACGTGGTAACCAGCCACGTTTTTCCAACGAAAAACGTGGTAACCAGCTACGTTTTATGAAGGAATCAGTTGCTTTTTTACCTACAACTCACCTAAATTGAGGATATGAAACGAGACATCTACCAACAACTCGAGAAATGGAAGCGATCGACAAGACGCAAACCATTAATATTAAACGGAGCGAGACAGGTCGGAAAAACCTATTCTTTGAAACATTTTGGCAAAACATCCTACGAAAAAGTAGCCTACCTGAATTTCGAAAAAGATGAAAAGTTAAGTCAATATTTTGAGGGAACTTTAGATCCCCAAAAACTCATAAAAATTATCAGTATCCACACAGAAATAGAAATCGAACCACACAACACCCTGTTAATCTTTGATGAAATTCAAAACTGCCCAAAAGCACTTAATAGTTTAAAATATTTTTGCGAAGAGGCAAATAAATTTCACATTGTTTCAGCAGGTTCACTTTTAGGTGTGAAAACAGCAGGAGAAAAAGGTTTTCCTGTTGGAAAAGTCAACTTCCTCCATCTATATCCATTGACCTTTTTCGAGTTTCTCTCAGCCTTAGGACAAGAGAAAACACGGTTATTTCTAGAAGAGTACCACTCGTATGAGCCAATTCCAAACCCGATGCACGAAAAATTAATCGAACTATTAAAAATGTACTTTTTTATTGGAGGAATGCCAGAGGCCGTTGCTGAATACTCGAAGACTGAAAGCGTGAATGTTGTCAGAGAAATTCAATTGGAAATATTAAATGCTTACGAAAAAGATTTCGCCAAACACGCCCCAGCAAATGAGATTATGAAAATCACGACAGTCTGGAAACAAATTCACCGCCAGCTAGCAAAGGAAAATAAAAAATTCATCTTTGCAGCGATCCGAAAAAGTGCTCGGGGAAGAGATTATGAAGAATCAATCCAGTGGCTTTCTGATGCAGGGCTTATCCATAAAAGCTATCTCGTAGAGTCTCCAAAATTTCCCCTCAGCGCCTACGCAGACAATAACATTTTCAAAATCTTTTTAGCAGACGTGGGATTGCTCGGTGCTCAAAGCAATCTTTCCCCTCATACCATTATTGATGGAGATCTCTTGTTCACAGAATTCAAAGGGGCTCTCACAGAGAATTACGTTGCACAAGAATTGATCGCAACAAAACGGAAAGAACCCTATTATTGGGCCAGCGAAGGCGTAGCTGAAATTGATTTCCTTATCGAAGAAGAGCATGAGATCTATCCACTAGAAGTGAAAGCAGGTGGAAGCCAGAAAAAAAAGAGCCTTCTTGCCTACAACCAAAAATACTCCCCTTCAAAACTCATTCGAGCCACAACGATGAATCTAAAACATGACGGCGATATCTATAACTATCCTCTTTATCTTATTTCTAGATTTCCCTTACCCATTGTATAGAGACCCAAGAGTAAGTCCCTCAAGTGATCTTAAAAATCATCGTCGCAAGAGGGGCTAAGGCGATATTCAGTCCCATGACCTGGCCATTGGAATCTCGGATCACATGAGGGTGTCTGTTTGTCTTACCGGAACCACCGTACTTTTCTGCGTCGGTATTGAAAAGTTCTTCTGCATGTTCGAAGTATCCAAAATGGAGGACATACTCACTATGATACATGGGAGTGCAGTTATGCACGCACAACAATCGTTCATGCTGGCTTAAGCGCAGATAGCTGACCACGCTATTTTGCATGTCGCCGAAATCTATCCACTGGAAAGTGGAGTGATGAAAATCCCTTTCCCAAAGAGCAGGATGTTGAAGGTAGAAGTGATTTAACTCTTTTGTCAACAGCTGGACGCCGCGGTGAGTGTCGAAGGCAAGTAGAACCCAGTCGAGTTCACCTTTGCAGTTCCACTCGTTCCACTGTCCGAACTCGCCCCCCATGAAGAGGAGTTTCTTCCCTGGCTGGCAGATCATATAGCTCAGGAGAAGGCGTAAGTTGGCAAACTGCTGCCACATGTCTCCTGGTGTTTTAGAGAGGAGGCTTCTTTTTCCATGGACAACTTCGTCGTGGGAGAACACCAGCATGAAGCGCTCTGAGAAGGCATAGACGAGACCGAAAGTCAAGTCATGATGGTGATGCCTTCGATAAAGAGGGTCAGTAGAAAAGTAGCGGAGCGTATCGTTCATCCACCCCATATTCCATTTGAGGTCGAATCCAAGCCCCCCCTGGTCGATCGGATGGGTCACCCCTAAAAATGCTGTCGACTCTTCAGCGATCATGAGAGCACCGGGACAGCGGGTATGAACAATCGAATTGAGGTGTTTAAAAAATTCGATCGCCTGCAAGTTCTCTTTGCCGCCATAGATGTTCGGAATCCATTCGCCATCTTCGCGTCCATAGTCCAGGTAGAGCATGGAAGCGACAGCATCGACGCGCAGTCCATCGACATGCATCTCTTCGAGCCAGAAAAGGGCGTTGCCGATCAAGAAGTTAGAAACTTCATGACGGCTGAAGTTGAAGATATTGGTATGCCAATGGGGATGGTACCCCTGTCTGGTATCAGCATGTTCATAGAGGGAGGAGCCGTCAAAACGGCTTAACGAGAAGTCATCGGTTGGGAAATGCCCTGGCACCCAGTCTAAGATAATGCCGATCCCTTTTTCGTGGAGGAAATTAACGAAATATTTGAAATCTTCATGTGTTCCAAAACGACTCGTCACGGCATAGAAACCAGACACTTGGTATCCCCACGACTCGTCAAGAGGATGTTCTTGTATGGGGAGGAGTTCAACAAAATTAAAACCCAGATCCAAACAATAGTCGCTGAGCTGATGGGCCAATTCGCGATAATTTAGGAACTGTCCTCCTGGCTTTCTCCAAGATCCTAGATGGACCTCGTATATTGTCATTGGCTGCGAGTCGAAACGGCGACGGCTTCTCATCTCCATCCATTGTTGATCTTGCCATTGCATCCGATCAGTATGAACAAGCATCGAAGCTGTCGCAGGACGAAGCTCAGCTCCGAGGGCATAGGGGTCGGCTTTGACCCGAAGTTCACCTTGTTGAGAGATGATCTCGAATTTATATTTCATCCCCTCCCACGCATCTGGGACAAAGAGCTCCCAAACCCCGGAATATCCCAACGTCCGCATCGGATTGACTTGGCCATCCCAATGGTTGAAGTCGCCGACGAGGGCAACGCTTTTTGCATTAGGAGCCCACACAGAAAACTTAGCCCCTTCGATGCCTTGGTGCTTGATCAAACGCCCTCCCATCCTCTGGTAGAGCTGGTAGTGGGTTCCCCTGTTGAACAGATATTGATCGATGTCGCCAAAGGTCGGTATATACGTGTAGGGATCGTGTGCAAGAAGACCGGAGGTGTGATAGATTCGGTAATCGAATGGGGTGGTTTGTGCTGGGACAACATACTCAAAAATGCCGCACTCATGCATTTTCTTCGCTTCGACAATCTCCCCAAAAACTTCTAAATAGATCTGGCTGGCTCCCGGCCTCCATAGGCGGATCACTTTCAATCCATTGGAAATGTCGTGAAGGCCGAGCACGTCATGCGGTTGATAATGAATCCTTCCGATCATGTTCTCAAGTTCTTGACGATGGTCAAAGCGGGTAGGTTGCATAATGGTAGTCATAGATGATGTCGAATCTTTGGTTTTCTTTTTTTCCTGAAAATCTCTCATTCAGAGAAAAATGTCAAAGAGATAATCATGATGATTAATTTTGACGAGATAGAAAGAACGTCAAGAGCGAGGGAGATAAAGGAAATGGAAGTCGTATGGACTGTATGGACGGATATGGACTATATGGACAAATATGGACAAATATGGACGGATATGGACTATATGGACGGAAACTTGATTGCTTAATCAAAAGAAACATCTCTATATAAGTTAAGTCCATATCCGTCCATAGTCCATATTGTCCATTAGAAACGAAGAGATAGGTGGGAGAATCTGTGAAGAGTGCCAACAAAATTGCCATTTTACTTTGGAAAATGCTATTCGTGTTAGCATTTGCGTTTAATAAAAGCTATGGACCGACCTGCACACACAGACGTAGCTTTAACAGAAATTCGCACATGGCGTTATTTACTGAAAATTATCGAAGAGATAATCGCGCTCTGGCATCACTATGACCGATGCTGGGCACTGGCGGGGTTCACCTCGTTTGTCGAGGCTGCTCTGCAAGCGGAAACTCCGCACCTGCGAGCCGAAGTTTAATGGGAGTTCCTGCTGCTGCTTCGCTTTAATCACTAAGCGGCGGATCTTTCTCTTCGACCACTCCATGCTTAATACTCCCCACTCCCCCAGCGGGACATCGATGAAGCGGCCGCAGGTAAAAGAGGAAAGGAGGTGGGGCAAGATCATCAAAGCACCCCCAGCATGACGGCGGTCATCGATAAATTGTTGCCGAATGAGCCGAGCCCCTTCCGTCAATAGCACTGTGGGGGAGATCCCCTCAGGAATTAATGATGCCGAAGGGATAAATCCCTGATAATCGGCATCTTCGATGCGTGGAACCATGATCCCATGAAAGGCTGCGCGATAGAGGTTCAACCAAGGTTGCTCCACCCTCTCCCCTCCTTCGGACAATAGATTGTCTTCGCATTTCTGCAATAATGACAGCGTCCCTAGTGAAGACGAGGATTTGCTGACGGGCGGAGCCATCTGTCCAAGGCGAAGCCAAATGGGGAAAATTTCCTTTAAGTCCAACCTTCTGTTCACAAGATCCCAGTCTTGCTTCTTATGGTTCCCCAAGGAGAGCCGTTCAAAATGAGGAGGCTCGAAGAGGTGAAATTCTTCAGCATCGCCGATCATGTTGAAGATGTCATTGCGATTCAACACGACGCGATGGGTTTCATGCTGAATAGTAAATCCTCCTTCAGGTGAACATTCGACAACAAGTTGAACGCCGCCAGTGGTCGGGCTGCTCATGAGTTTGTATCTGAACCATCCCTTCGACATCTTTCCTTCAACCTTGATCCACCCCTTTTCGAGATGGTGAAAGACTGTAAACTGCGCTATCGGCTCACCAAAATCGAGGAAATACTCCTTAATCATGATTGGATAGGCTTCGTGGATGCTATAGAGCCGAATTAAACAAGGGAAAATCTCTGCTTGGATATTCAATCCAGGGAGGATCACCACTATTCCTGGACGATGAGAAAAGGGGGCCAGCCGTTCAGCAATTTGTATCCGTTTATGCATCACGAACCTCGGTCAGCTCAGGAGAGATCTCCCGTCCAATCAATCCATTAGGGGTATTTTCGACAATTTCAACTTCAATGAGCTGATTAGATTCGCACCTCGCCTTGTCTATAGAAACAGGTAAAAAATTGGAGGTATGGCCGGCGATCATCCCAGGCGATGCAGCATCTTCACTTTCAGTGAGGACGTTCATTCTCCGTCCGAGATAGGTTGAGCGGAGCTCAAAAGAAAATTGCTCCGCTAATTGAAGCACCTGGTGCTTTCTGTTTTTCATCACGTCAACAGGGACTTTGTTGGGCATCAGCATCGACCGTGTCCGTGGACGATCGCTGTAGGGGAACATATGAACTTTGGCAAACTTCACATGACGCATCACTTCAACCGTTTCAAGGAAATCAGCCTCGGTCTCGCCAGGAAAGCCGACGATGATATCAGTGGTGAAAGTAAAATCAGGATTAGCCGCACGCAACCGGTCTACGGTTTCCAGGAATATCTGGCGCGTATATTTTCTATTCATTCGCTTGAGGACAACGTTAGAGCCAGATTGCAGAACAACATGCATCGATGGGCAGGTCGTTTTTCCGTTTAAGACCGCATCGGCGAGATCATCATCAATTTCATCAGGATCAATCGAAGAGATGCGGAGCCGCTCCAATCCTGGAAGCTGATCGACAAGGCGCACCAGCTCAGCAAGCCTGACAGGCTGTTCGCCTGCAGCGACTCCCCCATCGAAATCTCCAATGTTGATTCCTGTGAGAACAACTTCTTTATATCCATTGGAGATGAGTCCCCGAATTTCTTCAAGGATCTCGTCGACAGGGCGAGAACGTGACCGCCCTCTCACGTAAGGGATGATGCAGTAGGTGCAGAAAGAGTTGCAGCCATCTTGGACTTTGACAAAAGCGCGCGTTCGCGCCTCGAAGTGTTTGATTGAAAATTCTGGAAGCTCTTCTTCAGGGAAGACCAGGTTGAGCAGCTGCTCTTTGTCCCGATTGGGGACGACGTGAGTCACCCCCTCAATTTGCTCGACGGCCTTAGGCTGCCGTTCAGCAAAACAACCTGTCACCAGGAGTTTAGAATGTTGATTCTCTCTGGCGAGCTGCCGGATCGCATGGCGGCTTCCGCTGTCAGCCGATTCAGTCACTGTGCAGGTGTTGACGATGCATACTTCAGCATTCTCCCCGTCAGCAGCTGGCTCATAGCCCATCGCGACGAGTTGGTCGTGATAGGCTTGAGATTCATATTGATTGGTTCGGCATCCTAGAGAAAGAATTTTAAATTTCTTCTTCTTCTCTTCCGTCATTTCGGTTTTCATTCATCGCCCGTTTAAACGCTTCGACTTCATTGTAAATCAAATTTTCATTCATCTGAAAATTAGTCCATACTAAAGAGAGACGATTTTCAACGTTATTGATTAAATTCTCAATACAAATCTTAGTGAGGCGGTCGACTTTGAAAGCCCGCAACGCGTTGCCAATGATTTTCGTCATGACAAACGAGATAAGCCCTAACACAACATTGGTGATGGCGTTGACAACACGATAATTGGAGGTCGTCTTATGCCGGACATAGGCGCCCAAGTAACGGAATGGATAAACCATTAACTCCTTCGCCAATTCCCCTTTAAGCTGAGTCAATCGCTGTTGAGGGGTCAATGCTGGAGTCTGAACCTGTACACTAACCGCTGCCGGTGCACCTCGCCGAGCCTGTGCTGTAACGGCCCCTGCAGGAGCGCCTTGCCGTTGTGAAGTCGTCGATGTTGAAGTCTGAACTTGCGCAGGAGGAACGGCCGTTGTCGAAGCACCCTGCTGCTGAGAAGTCGTCGTTGCCGGAGTCTGAACCCGCTCAGGAACAACTGCTGCTTGAGCTCCTGCTGTTGCTTCAGGCGCCGCCCCTGTTGCAGCTCCAACGCCGCTGTTTGCCGTCTGTGCTAGTTCTCTAAACGCCTTGGTGATCCCTGCCTGAATGGGCGCCCCCTGAAACTGCTCACGAATCGCGTTGCCGATCGATTGATAGACGCTGCCTTCTAAACGGTCTATCCGGAGCCGCTGTTTCATCTCTGGAGACATCCCCAAAATTGACTTAATCACAGGAACGTCAAAAAACCTGACGCTTTCATTGATGCATTCACCGATGAGGGCGTCGACTTCGCCATTGAGCGCGACGTTTGGCGCCCTTGGCTGTAATTGTTCTGGCCCATTAGCTTGATGAGGGTTAGCTGCATTACCTGCACCATTACCTGGCAGAACATTGATTGGGTCATTACCTGCTCCATTCACCACTAGTGGTGCAACTTCACGCACTGCACCATTGGCAGCCTCCTGACGAACGGCTGGAGCTGAAGCGGAGGTAAAGACGATCGGCTGTCTCAAAGCATTGACGATCGACTCTAAAATCGAATTCATGATTGTGACAAAGACATCGCTCTTAAAGAGCTTTTCAAGTTCGCTAGACGCTGTTTCGCCTATAGAACGCTTCGAACTCTCCCAAAGGGCGACCACTTCAGGATGAATATTGCGAAGCAGATTCATCAATTCATCCATGCCTTGCGGGAAAACCAGTTGGATCACATCCTCGATCATCGGCATGAAAAACCCTGCTTGACGTTGGGCTGACTGCTCTATCTTGTTGTCTTCTGTCGGCGCCGCCGTTGGAACTGCTCGATGGATTGGAAGATTTGCCTCTACATGTGCTTGACGATAATTTTCAAAATTAACACCCCCAGCCCTCTGCGACGCGCCATTCATCATCCTCATATGCGTATTGAACGTACGCATCATCTCTTTGAGAACCCCTTGGTGGAAATCACTCCCCCGCACTCTTTCCTTCTCGGTCACTACTCCCAATATCCTCGTCACTTTTTCTGTCACGACCGGAGTCAATAGCTGAGCAGCAGTTGATTGATAGGTTGCATTTTCTGGACTGTTCACAGATACCAGAAAAGAGCTAAGGTAAGGTGTGAACGTATCATTATCGATCAACGTTTGTAGCATTTCACCGGCATGATAGCCTTCTCGCCCTAAAGCGGAGAGAGAGGTTCTAAGAGATGTGTAAAGATCCTGGATCGCCTGTAACTGGGGTTGTGCTGCTGCTGGTTGTCCTGGCTCTGTCTGAACAGGCTTGACTAATGCTTCAGCTGCAGAACGGAGAGCGGATTGGATCGCTCCAAAAATCGCTCGTTGTTCAATCGTCCCTTCATTTGCTGGTTGATTGGCTTGAAGCCCCAGCTCATGTAGGCCCAATAGACGATCGATCTGATGCACAGTGAATAGCTTGCTCACGATCTGTTTTTTCATTTCATTGAATATTTTTTTTCCTAAGGAGAAAGGAATCCCTCTCACATCGAGAGTGGATGCCAACCCTAAGTGGGTGAAAAGTTGATCGGTGAACTCGGTGATGATCTCTTTCGCCTCTGCCTGAGCTATGATCGGATCTGCCTGGTGAGGTCCTTGATTCAATCGCGTTCTCGTCTCCTGAAAAAGGGTGGTGATCGATTGAAGAGTTTCTCGATTCAGAGTGAGGGCTTGTCGTGCAATGAGAAGAAGCATCCCTTCAATATAGGAGCCAAAAAATTCTTTGATCGGTTGAGATGGGCCATCCGCACGATTAACGAGGGTTTGAATCTGCTGCGCTAGCTGTGCTTTCACTGCGGGACTCGCGTTTAAAGCGGAGAGTCGTTCGGCGATTTTCTCGGGAGTGATCAAGATGGTACTAACCTGCTTTTTATATCTCTGCACGAACGCCATAACAGCAGTCCTCTGCTGGGGAGTATATGCGGGGTGAGCAAAGAGGAACGACGCCTCAAAGGCTTCATAAAGGGTTTCTGTCGTCAACTGATTGGCTTCGACGAGGGCTGCAACCCTTGTCGCAAAGGCAGGGATCTGTCCTTCAGTTAATCTGTAAGGGAGGCCCGCTTCTTGGTTAAATCCTTGCAGGACAACCTCATAGCTGTTGACGTATTGAGGAAGATTATTGATGAGGTCGGCAGAGGTCGCCTGGCATCCTTGAATGATTAACTCGCCTAGTCCGTGCGCTCTCAGTCCGTCGCCAAAGTCATGTGCTCTCAATGCTGCTTTGCACTCTTCCCTCTCAAGAAAGGGAACAAGCGGATCGCTCATGAAGTCGAAAATCAACTCAGGAAAGTAGTTCCATAGCGGTTCCTGTCCATGCGGTAGCGGGAGATCGGCCGCCTGCTGATAGCCAAAAGTCTGAAATAACTGTGCTGCCGCTGCCACAAATCGTGGTTTGATGACTGTCCAACATGCCTCTAATTCTTGAGCAATCTCCTGCTTGCGCACAGGATCAGATTCAACGCTCACCTGTTCTTTCAACAGGAGCGCCCGCTTTAGAATATCTCGTTGCTCAACGGGGAATCGATCAAATGTGAGTTCATTGAAAACGGCAGTGAGTTTCTGTACAACCCAGAGAGTAAATTCCTGCCGAGGCTGGGGAACTTCTCCCTCTGCTGCCACTGGAGGTGTTGTTTCGGCAAGATAGGTCCCTTGCAGTTCAACAAATAACTGAGTAAATACCGGATTCAATAGATGAGTCAGCACCTTTGACAAACCTAAAACTAAGGGCTTCTCTTGAGGAACGTTCTGCACTGCAAGAGGGACATTCTGAACTTCCCCTCCAGCAACAGCCAGAGCTGGATTCACCGTAGCAGGTGGAGGAGTGAAGAACGTATTCCATAGATCGTTAAATACCGCGACGTTTTCTGGACTTTCAGTTTTTGCAAGTGAAGTCGACAGTTTCTTAAGCAGTCCGGGCCCTGTAATCAAACTAGCGAGCAAACCACCCAACGAGGAAACGATGACGTTGATTCCATTGATAGGAGAGGGGTCGTGAATCTGGCTGAGAATCTGAGCTCTATTCTGCTCTAATCTCAACGAAGGGGCGATCAACGCCGTCCCGTGTTCTAACAAGAGTTTTGGCACCGCCATCCATAGAGCCTGCTGTCCCATCGCAGGAATAGGCAGATTTGCTGCCCGCTCATAGCCGAACGCTCGGAATAAAGCAGCGGAAGCTAATTCAAACTTTGGCATGACCACTAACGAACGGGCTTCTAACTCTGTGGAATACTGTTGCTTTTGTTCAGGGGATAGTTCCGTTTTCAACAGGTTTTGCAACTCATCGACGCGTATCAGAGCCGCGCTTTCATCCGGATTAAATCGATCGATTCCCACTTCGTTGAGAGTTGCCGTGATCTTCTCTATCACCCAAACAGTAAATTCTTTACGAGGCTCCGGCTGAGCACCGTCTACAGGTGCCGCTGGAGGAGGAACTTCAAGATCGTATCTGCGGCGCAAATCAACGAATAACTGAGCAAACAGCGGATTCAATAAGAATCCAAACAGATTTTTTATATTTGACACTAAAAGATTACTCTGAGGAACGTTCTGAGGAGCGGTAGGAGCGCCGTTCTGAACCTGTACCTGATTCACATTTTGATCTGCCTGTTCACGAACATCTTGAATTCCAAACAACGACTTCCATTGTCTACTGAAAGCGGCGATGTCGGCAGGAGGAGAAATCCCTGAGAGCGATTGAGACAGTGTATCAAGCAATGAAGCACCCGTCAGTGAACTAGTGATGGCACCACTCAATGCTGAGACAACCACATTCGTTCCAATGACAGCACTAGGATCGTCCATTCGTTCAGCAATCTCTTCTCTATTCTGCTTTAATGCGAAGGCTGGGATAAGCAAAGGGGCTCCATATTCCAAAAAGAGATCGGGAATCGCCTTCCAAAGCGCCTGCTTTCCCATCGCAGGAATCGGGAGATCCGACGCTTCCCTGTAGCCGAAAGCTTGTAATAATCGATTAGCAGCCCGTTGAAATTTAACCCTCATCACGAGCGTACGGTCTTTCAACTCCAAGGAAAGCTCTTGCCTATGATCTGGCATTAATTCCGTTTTCAAAAGCTGTCTGATCTCCTCAATGCGTATTAACGAAGCTCTTTCTCCAGGATTAAATTGATCAATCGCAACTTCATTGAGGGCAGCTGTGATTTTCTCAACGATCCATACTTTGAATTCTTTTCGTGGCGCCTGTTCTCCTGTTGAGGATGAAGGGGGATGCGTTTCTTGGAGATAGATCGCATGCATGTTAACAAACACCTGGTTCACAAGCGGTTCGAGCAATCTCCCTAACGTCTGCTTTATATTCGTGACAACACGTCCCTCTGGATCAGCAAACAGAGCAACCCACTGAGTGTTAAGAGCTGCAATTTGCTCAGCAGTCAAAGTCACTGGAAGATTTGTGATGATTGATTGGAGGGTTGATGGATTTCTGATGACATCAACGATTGAAACGGTGAGTTTTGGGATCAACGCCCTCACCGCCTGATATGCAGTCTGATCCTCAAGCGATCGAATCAGCTCGTCGTTGTACCTTTCATTTTGAATCGCAGGCCAAATGAATTTTGTTTGCAATTTCTCAGGAAGTGTCGTGTTAAACAAGTCATCTATTAACTCCCAAGCCCAATCCATCTGGTTGAGTCTTGGAGGCAATGGAAAATTGTGTCTTGTGTTCAATCCTAAGAGAGTTCGAACTCTGAGGACAATATCATAGCAAGCAGGTCTTGATTCAGTGGGATCGGCAGCTTGAAAAATTTCGACGAGCTGATCTAAAGTATCCCCTTCGAGAAGTTCTCTCAGCTTAGCGACTAACAGCGGCTCTGACCCCTCCGGCAAACCAGCATCATCGGGCATAGTCGCTGCAAGCCCATCCAAAAGCCTCTCCATCACAGCACGTTCCAAGAAAGAGCCCATCCGCTTTAATGTCGGACTTTCTGTCTCGAACAATTCTTGAATGGCATTGATGAGAAACGAGCTGGTCTCTTCGGTTTGGACCAAACCTTTTGATTCAAGCCATTCACGAATGGATTCATCCAACTGCTCCCTAAGTGTTACTCCATGCGTATCGATAATTTGGGTCTGAATCAAAGAGGATAAAGCATTGACAAGTCCACGAGCTCCTGGGATGGCCATCTTCTGATCAAACTCGTCTGCCCAATTTGGTCTAGACTCTGCTAACGGCAGCGTCTCAAAATACAATGCTTTTAATAGGTCTTTGAGGTTAGCTTTCAACATTGGAAACAACAATGGCACTAAAACATCATTTCTTATTGTGTCAACGGGCAATGTATGATGAAAAAGGAGGAGGTCGCTCGCCCCATTTGGAAAAGCCCTAGCGAAAAACGCTGTTGCTATTTCTTCAAAGAGAGCATCATATTGCGCCAGCTGGTTTTCTTCAGGAGAATCCTTGATCGCTTCGAGCCTTGGACTGAACGATTCCAATGAAAACAAACTCAAGAGCCTTCCCAAGAAATTGCGTTGCTGATCGGGGAAAGTGTCCCCTTCAACGATGAGAGAAGGGGCTTGTCCTGACACGGTTTGGGGGAACGCTTGATCGGAAAGATTTGCAATCAGATTCCAGAGATTAGCCACGATGGTCTGATTGAGCAAATCTGAGTTTCCTTCGAATAGAGCGCCAATCTGACTGCCAGCCCATGTTTGAGGAGTCCCATCGTGCGGACCTATCGCTTCGCCTTTATAAGTTGCAACTGCATCATCGACCGTCTTAACAATTTTTCTCTGATTGCTGCTTTGATTTTCATGAAATATTTTTTGCGTAAGCAACGTCAAAAATTGGGTAAATCGGAGAATTTGTGCATCATGATTGCTCAGGCGCTGTCTATTTTCATCGATGCTGTCGTTTGTATCTCTTGCTTCCCATAGCACACGTCTTGTAATTTCTAGAGATACTCTTGTACTTGTAACTATTGCATTCTTTGTGAACTGAATACCCGTTTTTATCTTACCAAACAATCCACTTGAAGAGACATTAGTGCCACTCGAGGAAGCAGTTGTAGATTGTAATTGATTAGCGGCTGGGTTGGGATGGAATTGACTAAAAGCAGGAACCGAAACAGATCTATGGATTGAAGAGGGGGTGGAAAAAGAGGAAGAGGAAGAGGATGAGGATGAGGATGAGGATGAGGATGAGGATGAGGATGAGGATGAGGAGGGCGTTGTTGTTGGGTAACGAGGAGGAGGAGTGCTCATAAAATTTTTCCTTTATATGAATCTAAATTTATTTATCTGCCTACAAGTATAATACTATTATAATTACAGGCAAGACTATTGCAGATTATTTTTAAGAATAAATTAAGGTATTGTTAATTTAAATGCAAGAGAAAAATTGCAATAAACACATTAAGGTTGTTTTTTTTACATTTTTCCGTATTAAGATTTTGCAAACCAACCCACAAAGCCCAGAGAGTACCCCTTTTTTTGCAAAGAAGTAAAGAAGACGCAAAGAGGAGAATTCATAGCCAATGGATGGGATGGATCCTTTTTCTTTGTGCCTTTGATTTAAAAAAAGGTAGGAATAATTGGAATAATTCTGGATCAGATGTTTGCTGGTTCCGACGCAGAATGCCGTAAATAGGGTGATCTGTGCATAGAACTTTTGGTCTCAGAACCCACCTGAACTTCACATATCCCTCCAATCCAATCACAATGCAAGACTTCCTTGCCTAGTAATTGATGATAATGACAAATAATTGCTGTCATCAACTTCGCATACTCCCCCCCTCTTTGACTTTTTAAAGAGGATATTTTCCCCTCTTCGTCTTCATCTCCTTCATTTTCTGGCAAGGTGAGATAACTCGGCTCAAAAAAATGATAAAATTGAGTCGTTTTCCCCTGAAGGAAATCTATTAAAACATTTGATATTAACTGTTCTAAAGTTTGATCATCTAAAGTTAAATTAAATTTTTTTTCTGACATTTTTCTCTCGAGAGCCAGAGGCAAAGGTTCGTGGCTCACAAGATCCCGCACTCTTTCTTCAATGTTGTTTGCTTCTTCGCCAAATAAGTTTATCTGTCGACAACGTGCAAGTTCACTCTTTTCTGAGGGCAGGCGCTGATAACTAGGTCGGGGAGGCTGAACGGTAGCATATTTGCTTGAGCGGATGGCTGCTACAATAGATACTAAAGTGAGCACACCAACCGCTGCTAGGGCAATGCTAGCAAAACGATGTCTTTGAACAACCGCTGCGACATGTCCGCATACAGCAGATAATGCTTTAGAGCATAGCGTCAATAATCCCAATCGATGAGCTGCGGCTCCGACTGCTGTCAACCCAACAACGACTAAAGAATCTATTGCCAACCGGTTGTTCTTTATCGAATCTAATGCACAATTCATATTTCCTCATTTAATCTAGAAAAATGTGTTAAAAAAAACTTATTTAATCTCTCCAAAGATCCCGGATCAGGGAATGGAATGACAACTTTCCACCATGGTAAGACTGTTCAATCTTCCTTTGTAACCCCTCCAACCATCCTATCAAATGTTGATACAATAAGCAAGGTTGACTCAGATATCCCTCGAAACGGGCTGCGATTTTTTTCAAATGGCTGAAACGCGAATCGTCGATAAAGTTTTTGAAAACGTTTAACGATTGCAATTAGACACTAGATAGACCTGTTGAAAGGTTCAACGATCCATCCTGTCCGTTAAGCGAGACTACAACTCATTCAACCTGCGATCACCTATACAATGTGCTTCTTCCTCATCGCCAATAGTGATTTCAAAATAATATCTGAAAGAATCGCCTGGTAATATTCTTGACATCCCTGGACCATCATCATGGTGTTTGATTATAGCCTCCAATAGATCTGCATATTCTTGCATCCGCTCTGTTCTAACATCAGCTGGGAAAATAGATTGTGATCCTTGCCTTTGAACCTGAGTTGATTGAGCCTCGTTCAACTCACTAGATTGGATGGTAAGATACGAAGGCTTAAAGAACGCACAAAATGGGATTATTTTACCCTCTAGATAGTTAACAAGAACTGTTTCTATCAATGTTACAAGATTTTCTTCAGACATTTCATTCCATTTAGATGAATCATTTCTTAATGTCACTGGAATAGAATAAACTGATAAAAACTGTTTTACATTCTCATAACCATTTAAAAACTTTGGAATTCTCTCTTCTGGCGTTATCTTGATAGATTGGCGGGTGTGTTCACTCTTTCTTGAGCGGAGCACCGCTGCAACCGCCACTAGGCAGATCATCCCCACTGCTGCTAACGCTAGGACAACGCTAGCAAAACGATGTCTTGAGACAACAGCAGCGACATGTCCGTATGCATCCAATACCCGTTTAGAACATAGCGCAAACAACCCAAATTGATGTGCTGCCGCTCCTCCCGCTGTCAATCCAACAGCCACTAGGGAACCCGCCACCCACTTATTATTCTTGATCGAATCTAATGTACATTCCATATTTTCCTCATAAAATTAAAAGTTGCTTAAAAAAAATTTAAACTCTAGTCAATGAAGTCTTTTCATTTATTGAATAATGTAATAAATGATATCACATCTTAAATTTAAAAACAAACAATATAGATTGATTTCATTAAAAATCTTTTGTTGTTATATTTAACGATAGTTCCCAAGTTCTAACAAAACTGACAGGAATGATGATAAGATAAGTGTGCTTCCATGTTCTTATCATCATGCCTATTTTGCCGCGCAACGATCCTTCATATCCTGTTTATCTGTGCTGGGAATTTGCAGGTTACTCAGGAGTGCGGAAGCCCTCTTCCGCTTTTGCGTCGAACCCTTTTCCGAAGCTGCAGTTCAATCCAATTTATGGATATAACCTATAGAGGATGTTTTCTCAGAACCAATCGTGATTTCAAAATGGTATGAGAAAGAATCGCCTGGCAATATGTCTGCCCCTACTTCATTATGATAGTATTTGATTATAGCCTCCAATAAATTTCCATATTCTATCATTCGCTGCGTTTCTACACTTGCAGGGAAAATAGACGTTGATCTTGACTGCTGGATCTGGGCCGATTGAGCCCGGTTTGACTCTTC
>JAGVJP010000040.1 GCA_020051075.1 Parachlamydiales bacterium | reverse complement strand
TAAACACATTAATTGGAGTGTTCGCTCTTTTTCAAGAAAGATCTTTATAAGATCGACTCGAAATCCAGCATAGCAACTGATGCGTATGCCTGCTTATCCATTTTTTAACACAGCTCACAATCAAGAGATGGGAGGGGAATATCTCTTAATTTCATCCTTAATTGAATCATAACCCTTGTCAACTGCCAACTGAAGCGGTGTCTTGCACTCGATATCTTGAGCCTTAAGACATCCATCTCTCACCTCTTCCCTTTCTAATAAGTTAGCCACTAAAACTTTTGAATTATTAATTACCCCCCAATGCAAAATCGTCCAACCATTCTTATCAGCCGTAGACACTAAAGCCACTCTTTTGCCTACTTCCAGCTCAGGATTACAAATTTCACCCAAGAGAAGGTTCACAACATCAATATGAGAATCTCCACCTTGAACAGCAAAGTGGAGGGCCGTTTGCTTACGACCATTTACATCCATTGGTATGCAAATGTCCGCAGGTTGCATTTTTTCAACGAGCATTCCGCATATTTCTACAAAATTCTTACTCGCTGCCCAATGGAGAGCTGTCTGACCATGCACGTCTTGAGCATTAAGGCACGCACGCATAACTGCTTCCCTAGACAATAGCACCTCCACTAAAGCTTTTGAATTATTAATGACCGCCCAGTGCAAAATGGTCAACCCATTCTTATCAGCCTTAGACACTAACTCAACTTTATTGTGTTCATCCAAAGGAGAGTTCCAAATCTTATCCAACAGGAGCTCTACGACCTCAATGTAGGTATCTCCACCTTGGACAGCAAAATGAAGTGCAGTTTGCTTACGGTCACGCATTTGTATGCAAACCTCTTCAGGGGTCATTTTTTCAACGAGCCTTTCGCATACTTCTGGTAAATTCTTACTTGCCGCCCAGTGCAGAGCTGTCTGACCATGTGCATCAACCTTTTGAACAAGTATAGGACATTTTTCTAGTAGTAGGGTTATAGTGGCTACCCGCTCTTGTGTTTGATCTCCTTTTACCGCCAAATGAAGAGCAGTATCTTTCTCCCAATAAGTGTGAAAAAAAGGACTCATTTTATCGTCTACTTTTAGAATTAATTCACACGCCTCTCTAAACCCTTTAACAACGGCCAAATGAAGAGCTGTTCGACCCTGCTTATCAACAGAACCAACTAGCAACGGACAATCATTTAACAATAATGCTATTATTGGGATGCAATTGCACAGCACAGCTAAATGCAATGCGGTATATCCTTCGTTCTGAGTCGCTAATAACACATTGTCCATAGATATGATCTCTACAAACTTTTCACAAATCTCAACTTTTTTTTCGATAACCGCTAAATGGAAAGGTGATCGACCACTTTTATCAAAGCTCTCGCAAAGGTCTGGACATTTCCCCAATAACATTTCAACCAAATCAGTATACCCCCCTGCAACAGCTAAATGAAGAGGTGTCAAGCCATTTTCATCAGAAGATGATAACAGCTCTTGTAAATCCATTGTCTTAAGTAATTTTTTACAGTGTTTTATATCACTATTTTTTACATACGCAGAGAAATTTACACGTTCACCAAAAGAATAACCATAAGGGCCATGCGGATAAGTGACTAACATAATAATTCTCCTATTTATCAAAATCTTGTTTTTCAACAAACCATTCACATCTAAGAGACGCTCTGGTTGTTATGGTTTATCAAATCATGCTGTTTTTTTCAATTTTTTTGATTTTTCGTTTAAATTGTATTTCCCAATCACTCTTTTCTGAAACTCCTGAATTGTCCTATCATCTTCCTTATCCTGCCGCTTGCGATCTTGCCTATCCTCTTTTTTGCTTACAATTTCCGTCAAAAACACCGCTTTTTACTTGTAATTTCCGTCAAAAACACCGCTTTTTGCTTGTAATTTTCGTCGATAAGGATTTTTATGCCTGGCAAGATGGCCGTTCTGAAGTGGAGTTCGTTAGAAATATTGAAGGCGATATTTTGCCGATAGAGGTGAAATCAGGCAATGTCACTCACGCCAAAAGCTTGCAAAAGTTTATCGAAAAATACAAATCAAAATATCGCACTATTATGAGTGGTCGTCCATTCAAAATCGATCAACGAAATGGGGTTCACAATTACCCGTTATATTTAGCGAGTCGGTTTCCTATTGGGGAGCAGAAATAAACTTCACCTCATGACCTCAGAGAAGAAATAAAGGCAAGGGCGTTCTGGTGAGAGATCTTGCTTAAAATGGTCTGATTTAATCCGAGTTCCCGATGTAATAATTCAAACAATTTGCCGTAGCAAGAAGCATCTTTAAAGGAATCGAAAAAGAAATTTTCTTTATTCTTTGCGTGTGGATCCTGCAAGTCAGCAGCATAGAAAAAATCGGCTCCGACAGCAAGAAAATCCTCCCCTCCGAGCTCAAGGAAATGGGCAACGTGCTTAACAACGTCAAATTCTGTCTCACCAATAAATTTCTGGATGACATTGAATCCAATGATTCCCCTCCTCCGAAATACTTCAGAGATAATCTCATCGGGAAGATTGCGCGGAACCCGGGCAACTGATCGGACGTTTGAATGGCTGGCCATCAAAGGGATTTCCAGGCTAGCCCCTTCAATATGGTCAATGATCTCATAAGCTAGCGCATCAGAGGTATGGCTGAGGTCAATGGCTATTTTTTGTTGATGCAGCTCATTCAATAACTGTTTTCCATCTTCTTTCAATCCAATGGGAGTGTGAGCTCCCCCTCCGAAGCGATTTTCCGAATTCCATGTCAAACTGATGTAGAGGGGCTTGCCCACCAGGTCAATATATCTATGCAACCTTTTGATTCCTTCGCGTAAAGGTTCACCTTCACCGCAAAATCCAGACGCATTCTCAAAAGCAGGCAAGATCGCAATCGGACTACTTTCAATGCTTGATGACGATGAATAAGGGACAAAGTTGAGAGGGTATTGCTTGCAAAGGGAGGAGAATATGTTGACTTGTCCCTCCCCATTTCGAACAGAACGTTCATCTGTTCGCGTAAAAACGGGAAGGGCTTGCAGCTTCACTCGCCCTTGATTCAGCTGAGGAATGGAACAGCGAGCATCAAGATCATAAGGGGTACGCTCCCCACTATTTTCCAAATAAAATAACAAGTCACAATGAAGATCTACGATTGGCCAATTCATCTTTTCCTCTGGTTGAACTATCTATACAATAGTTATGCAGGGAACAGCTTTTTTTGAAAAGGAGTTTGTGAGAAATGGATCCTGCCCCTATCTTTCCTATCCTTCCCATCCTGTAAAAATTGACAGGATGGGAAGGATAGGAGAGATAGGGGCAGGATAGTTGTTACTCAGGAGCGCGCTCTTTTTAGGAGAGGGTATAGTTTTGATAGCTTACTTAGTTGCCTACAACAAGATCTCTATTGTTTACTGCTCGTTGGATATGGACTTGTGTCCTCGCTGCCGCGACTTCATTCGCTCTGGATATCCCACTGCATCCCAATTGAATGAGCTTAAACGCTGCGACGATCTTACAGATAGACTTCACAATCGCCATCTTTTTAGGATCAATGTGCAATCTCTCTTTGAAAACAGCCGCCGCTAATGCTAGACCACCTAAAACGAGCAATGCGATGATGAACGTTCTCACACGAGACCGCTTTGTTTGAGCATTGTTAACGATATGATCGGCTTCAAGAATAGCGCTGTTGATACTTCTAGCATAAGTAGGTGGATAGAGATTTTGATTTGTTCTCCATTCACCTTTCAGACTTTCATAAGTCTCATTTGCAGCTTCAGGCGTTAATGTAGGCCTTAAAGTTATAGGTAGGTGAGGAGCTGCAATCCGGTTAATTTTATTGATTAGCCGATTTGTCCGCTCTTGTGTTGCTGTTGGGACAGCCACAAACTCAGGCGCTCTGACTTGCACTGCTGCAGCAACATTAGCCGTTGGAGCTGCTGGGGGAGGTAATTGTATATATATGGGCTGTATTTGCGGCATTGGATGACGATGAAATTGCTCATAGTTAAACGGTTGAATTTGAGGTTGAAGAGATGCTGAAGGGGGTAATCCACTCATATCATATTGAGGAGGCGCTGAAGGGATTACTCCGCTCGTGTAATCAGTCATCTGTCGGTTCAAGAGAGTTTGTGGAATCGACGAAGACTGTTGATATTCCTGATGAAATGTTGGATTAGACATTGGCTGAGGGGACTGAAAATATGTGTGATATTGAGTATAGGGAGGATATTGCGTTGGACCTGGAGGCTGGTAAGTGTTTGCATTTGGAGTGTAACCGCCACCTAAATTTGTTGGTGAACCTGATTGTGGATATGGATACTGTGAATGTTGTGTATTCTGCATAATAAAAAAACCTGCTTTTTAAGTTAAAATTAATAAAATCAACAAAGTAATTATATCGAAATCAAGACAATAAGTCAATATTTTGTTAAATAAAAACAAGACTCTTGACAACAGCGAGATAAGGAAGGTAAAAATAAATCATACTCAAAAAAACACGATTTTCCAATTTCACACTAAAGGAGTCTAAACGATGTACAAAAACAGAGTAACGATTTTCAAAATCGCACTTGCATTGTCAGGCATGGCTTTTGCTCTGATCTCTTTCACTTCAAACCCGCAAGTCGTTCCGACACAACGACGCAGTCAGACTGAAGAGATCCGTTCCCAATCAGAAGGGAAAGAACCGGTAGCCGATTTCAGAGGAGTGGCCAAAAAGGCAATCCCAGCCGTTGTTTCGATTAAAGTTCAAACAAAGAAGAAAACTTCTATTTTGGGCGATGACTCCTCATTTCAAGACCCCTTTGATTTTTTTGGCAATGGCAATGACATATGGAAGTTCTTCGGCCTTCCAAAACGAGGTGAATCATCTCAGTCACAGCCTCTGATTGGACAAGGTTCAGGAGTTATTGTCAGCCCAGACGGCTACATCTTAACGAATAGCCATGTCGTCAATGAGATGGATAGCATCAATATCCTTCTCAATGATGGCAGAGAATTTCCTGCTAAAGTTCTTGGACAAGATACCGATAGCGACCTAGCCCTGATTAAAATCGATGCATCAGAGCTCCCTTATTTAGCCTTAGGAGACTCTGATCGCCTTGAAGTTGGACAATGGGTCGCTGCGATCGGAAATCCCTTCGGATTACAAGCGACGTTGACAGCTGGAGTTGTCAGCGCAAAGAGCCGAAATAACCTCGACATCGTCCCCTACGCCGACTTCATCCAAACCGATGCTGCGATCAACCGTGGCAATTCCGGTGGACCGCTCCTAACTCTTGATGGAGAAGTGATCGGGATCAATACAGCCATTGCAACGAATGCTGCATCTGGTTACATGGGGGTCGGCTTTGCCATCCCAAGCAATATGGCTAAGCACGTCATGGAGGAAATCCTATCTGACGGCAAGGTTACACATGGATTTTTAGGCATTGGCCTCCAGTCTATCGACTATCATTTAGCACAAGCTTTCGGCTTGAAGAAAGTCGAAGGGGCTTTGGTGACAAATGTATTAAAAAATTCCCCTGCTGAGAAAGCTGGATTGCAAACCGAAGACATTATTATCGCCTATAATGGCCGTACAGTTGAAAATGCTGCCACGCTCCGCAATGCTGTCTACATGATGAAACCTGGGACGTCAGCGATGCTGACAGTGATAAGGAAAGATCAGCAAATGGAAATTCCTGTTGTTGTTGGCCATACAGAAGAACATCCCGCTAGTGTTTCTACACCTCACAAAAATCAGCTCGGGATCGAAGTCGAAAACCTCACCCCTGAGATCGCTCGTAATTTTGGCTACACAGATGAACAAGGGGTAGTGATCAGCAAAATCAATCCTAATGGTGTTGCTGCAATGGCTGGATTGAAGAAAGGGGCTCTGGTATTATCTGTGAATCGGAAAAAAGTGACTAATGTGACAGAATACAATGCCGCCATTGCAGAGACACCCAAAGATCGCCCAGCGCTGCTGCAAGTCAGGCAGGGGGATCATTATTTGTATATCTCACTGCAACTGAATTAGTCTTACAAGATGGGCAGGATAGGTAGGATCGCTTCGCGGCAAGATAAACAAGATGATAAAAAAAATTAGACGAATATTGAAATCTATCCTATTTGTATAATTTTTTACCTATCCTGCCGCGAAGCGATCCTACCTATCCTGCCCATCCTGTTTTGTCCCTTTATCCTGACCATCCCTGTTCTTCTAGGAGCGCTTTTATTTGCGGGATAGCTGTTCTGGCTGCTGCACGGCCAGCTTCATAAACTCTATCATGACAATGGTCATCGAATAATCCGACATCGGCTAAATCGGGACTGATGACCACATCAGCCCCCTGAAGGCAGCTTCTGCTTTGCAACTGGATTTTCACCTCCGCAGACCTTGCGGCAACGCCAAATAAAGACGTTGGGCAAGTATCAGGAGAGAGGCAGCTCAAATCAACCGCTACTGTGATTGCAGCACCGTACTTTTTTGCCGTGCTGACAGGAATCGGGTCGGCGACGCCGCCATCAACAAGCAGTCTGTCATAAAGAACCACAGGACTGAATAAAAAGGGGATAGCAGAAGAGGCGTGAACAGCAGGGATAATCGGTCCAGAGTTAAAACTTACCAACTCACCTGCAAGGATATCCGTTGCAACGATGATTAAAGGGATTTGCAACTCTTCAAATCTTCTACAGGTGAGATTCTGATTAAGAAAGCGGATCAACGCACCACCCTGAACAAGACCATACCTGCAATTGGTGACGCTGACATCGAGGATGTCCCATCTCTTCAGCGGCATGAGAAGCTGTTTGACGTGAGCAGCATTCCTGCAATCCGCATACAAAGACCCGACAACACTTCCAATGCTGCAGCCGACAATCAAATCAACAGGAATGCCTGCTGCTTCAAACTCATGCAACACCCCTACATGAGACATCCCTCTTGCTCCCCCTCCGCCCAAAACTAAGGCAAGACGGATATTTTCAGGATAAGAACGAACAGGAATCATTTGAGGAATTTCAGGCAGCCGATATTTCGTTGAACAGCCAAGCACAACGACTGCAAGAAATAGGAAGGCAATAGAACGGAGCATTATCTTTCCGAATGACATCATCCCTAAACAAATATAATGATTAAAAAGAAACTTATACCATGTAGACGGAATAATTTACGCTATAATTTCTGACATAGCATTGAGGCTATCGATACAACAGAAAATTTTGGGTGGGCACGCACGGCTTCGGACGTCGGAACACTATTCGTCGTCACAACCAATTCAATTGCACTGTCGGCGATTTTATGAATCGCCTCACCGATGAAAAGTCCATGTCCGACGACAGCAATGACTCTTTCTGCACCAAGTTGAGCACAAACATTTGCGGCATTGACAAGAGTTCCTCCGGTCGAACACATGTCATCCGGCAAGATGACTGTCTTTCCTTTAACATCTCCAACAAAGTAATGCATCCCGACATTGAATGCATCGAACCTATCTTTATCTATGAGTGCCAAGGGAAAGCCTAACTTTCTAGCAAACTGACTCGCCATCTTAATCCCCCCCTTATCTGGAGAGACAACGACAGCGTCGCCTAAATGTAATTGGGCACAGTAAGGGATCAAGAGATCGCGGCTCAATGCATGGGTGACAGGGATGTCGAAAAAACCTTCAACCTGTGCGGAATGCAAATCCATCGTGATGATCCGGTCAGCACCAGCTCTTTCAATCATATTAGCCATTAATTTTGCTGAGATTGGAGCTCCCGGTCGATCGACTCGATCTTGCCTGGCATAACCAAAATAGGGGATGATCAAGGTCACTCGAGCAGCTGATGCCCTCTTCAAAGCATCTATCATCAATAACAGCTCGACAAAATATCGATTTGGATCGAACACTAACGATTGCACAATAATCGCTTCACGTTGATCAACAGGAGTGGCCGCTCTCACATAGGTTTCCTCATCAGGAAACGTTTGCAATTCGAATACCCCCACATCAATCCCTGCTAAATCAGCCATTTCTTTAGCTAAACAAGGGTGGGAACTTCCACTGAAAAGGATAGGCTTAACTGATTTCACCATACAATTAGTGTTTTTTTGCTGCAAGGGGCATGAGGTATTTCTGAAACCACTTTCCGGCTAACGAGGCCACCATTTCCAAAGCTCCCTTCTCTTCAAATAGATGGGTCGCCCGCGGAACTATTTCCAGTTCTTTTGTACAAATCAACTTCTCAGAAGCACTTTCATTGAGTCCAATGACGATAGGGTCGTTCCCTCCAACAATCAATAATGTTGGAGCACGGACATTCATGAGATGAAGGTCTGCTAAATCAGGACGTCCTCCACGCGAGACGACCGCGGCGACCTCGTGTTTCCGAAGAGCCGCTGCAATCAATGCCGCTGCAGCCCCTGTACTTGATCCAAACAACCCGATAGACAGCATTTTTGTTGACGGCTCATGCTTCAGCCAGTCAATGACATAGGTTAACCGCTCTGCTAACAGATCGATATTGAATCTCCACTCCCTAGTCACCTCATCTTCAGTTTCTTCTTCTTTTGTCAAGAGATCGATGAGCAACGTCCCCAAATGAAGACCGTTTAAGGTTTTAGCGACGTATTGATTGCGCGGACTGAAACGGCTGCTCCCACTGCCATGGGCAAATAAAACAATCCCTTTAGCATCAGACGGAATCGAAAGCTCTCCTTCAAGGTGGACCTTTCCCGCTAAAATTCGAACTGTTGTACTCTCCACTTGCTGATGATTTTCTTTTTGTCTGCTCTCATTTGAATCTTTTAATAAAGCGATCACCTCTTCATCTTCAGTTTGGGGGAATTTTTCATAGTAGTAGGAGACACCAAAGAAGTCTTCACGATTTAACAAACAAACGACATGATCTGCAGCCTCTTCGATGAGCCCCAACGCCTCGGTTGAGGCAACAGGAACAGCGACGACGACTCGCTTAACCCCTTCTTTGCGCATCGCAGCGATCGTAGCGAGCATCGTTGCTCCAGTGGCGACGCCATCATCGACGAGTAGAACGGTACGATCCTTCAATACGGGGAGCGGAGCAAATTCTCGATATAATACTGAACGCCGATGCGCCTTAGTCTTCTCCTGTTCTATTTCACGATTAAGATAGCTCTTTGTCACCGACAGCATTTGAATAATCGAATCGTTAAAAACCCCTTCACCGTTTTCCAAAATCGCTCCTAAAGCAAGTTCAGGATTTCCAGGAGCGCCAATTTTTCGTGGAACAACAACATTGAGGGGCAGGTGGAGCGCCTTAGCAAGATCGTAGGCAACCGCAACGCCGCCGCGAGCTAATCCCAAGACAATCGTGTTGGGATCATCTTTAAATTGAATACAAGGCCGAACAAGTTGTCTGCCAGCCTCATGTCGATCGTAGAACATCACACCCTCCTTTTATACTGAAAATCCAAGAGTTGCTCATCATTGGAGGATTGTACACATCGACCGATTCATGTCAATTTCTCTGAATTTCGGCGCTGTTGCATAAATCACCACAGAGCCAGTGAGATCACTGGCTCTGTGGTGATTTATGCAACAATGCTATTGCTCGCGTAAAAATATATTTGATATAATCTGATTAAACAGTTACAATTAGTGTTTAAATTCAAATATCCATTGAAAAAGAAAAGGGGTTCAATGTTCTCAGGCCTTTCTATTTCTGCGATTGCAGACTATATTCTATTTGCATCGTGTATTTTCATCCTTCTAGGCTGTCTTTTTATTACCTTCAGGATGAAGTTCATCCAAGTCCGCTTTTTCCCTTCTCTTTTCCAGATGTTAAAATCTTCAATCCTGTCCCAATCCCAATCGAATCAAGAAGGCAAACAGACGATCGCCCCGCATAAAGCTCTTTTGACTGCAATGTCCACAACGCTTGGTATTTCCACCATCGTCGCTCCGGTCATCGCCATCAGCTTAGGCGGACCAGGCGCCCTTATCGGTTTTATTTTAACCTCATTTTTCGGCAGCGCCGCCACGTTTTGCGAGGTCCATCTCAGCATTAAACACCGCACGAAGTCACCAACCGGCGCCATTATGGGCGGTCCGATGGAATACTTAAAACATCTTCTCTCTCCTGCTTTTGCAAAATGGTATGCGATGGGCTGTTTCATCTTGATGGCAGCGTGGTCGAGTGCGCAAGCGAATCAGCTGGCTGCGATATTGAACTCTCCCCTGCTTGGCTCCTATAGCATCTCAACTGCTGTGTCGGGAGCAGCTATCGCTATTATCGTTGTTCTCATCTTGATGGGAGGAATCAAACGGATCAGTGAGATTTCATCGAAGATGGTCCCAACGATGTTTTTTCTCTACTTAAGCTCCACTCTTTGGATCATTTTCTATAACTATGATAAGCTGCCAGGAATCTTCGGAGAAATTTTTTCATCTGCTTTCACTCCCTACGCCCTCGCAAATGGTGCTGTTGTCGGGGGGATTATTAGCGCATTGCGATGGGGAACATTTAAAGGAATGCAAACTTGCGAGGCAGGGATTGGAACTCAGGCGATTCCTCATGCAATGGCAGAGACAAAAGATCCTACAGCTCAAGGAACACTTGCTATGCTGTCAACGTTGACGGCCGGCTTTATCGCCTTTCTATCGGGCTGCGTCGCTCTCATTACTCAGACGTGGCTGGACCCAACCCTGCCTATTGGCATTACGATGGTTGCCGCTTCCTTCGAGATGTATTTCGCCTCATTTGGAATTGTCATTGTCGTCATCGCCACAATATTGTTCGCCTTTGGGACTATCCTCGGCAACAGCTATAACGGCAGCCAGTGTTTTGAATCCCTATTGGGAAGCAACAGAAAAGGTTATTATATCGTCGGATCAGCTGTCATCATTTTCCTTGGGGCTATTTCTGATGTGACCACTGTTTGGGCATTAGTCGATATCGTCATGGGAGCTGTCGCCCTTCCTCATATGGTTGCTTTGATCAAATTCGCCTATCAAAATCCTTCTGCCGCGAACACAAAAGTTCTTGCCGGCGACATCCATGATCCTGAAGGTCTACCCATCCCAGAAAAAGGGATCTAAGATTGGTAAGATCTTTCATGACTGAAAAGAGCTGAATCAGGTATGATGCTGTCATGATAACCGGAGGTTTCCATGGCCGCAATACAAGCCTGTTCAGCTACCCGCACAGTAAATGCATCTCAAGATCTATTTGCTTACCTGCTCCAAATCTTTGGAGGAGCTCTTCTCATCGCTCTATGTACCCAAATTCGGATCCCCTTGCCATTCACCCCAATCCCAATAACAGGGCAGACCTTTGCAATCATGCTGATGGGCGCATTGTTAGGGAGTAAAAAAGGGACGTTAGCTGTTCTTGTATACCTTGCAGAAGGCTTTCTCGGATTGCCGGTCTTTGCAAGCGGCCACTCAGGCCTACTCCATCTGTTCAGCCCGACCGGAGGTTACCTCTTAGGATTTATTATCCAAGCATACATGATCGGGTTGTATCTCGAAAAACAGACGAGTTGTCAACCAAAACAACTCTGGTCCATCTTGCTGATTTCTTCCGCAGTCCAATTGTTGATGGGAAGTCTTTGGCTGATCCCCTATGTTGGAGTGCAAAATATTCTCTTAATGGGTTTTGTCCCTTTTATACCAGGCGGAATCCTCAAATGCATTGCTGTCGCCTCCATCGTAAAAAAAACTCCCTAAAAGATTTTTGATACGTCAACAAAGTCAGCTTTTTAGTGCTTTTCTCCATAAAAGACAGGGTGATCTGTCTTTCTTCCTTCAGCACCCTCCTGAGTATCACACTATCTTGCCCTATCTTTCCTATCCTCCCCATCCTGTCAATTTTACAGGATGGGGAGGCATACGCATCAGGCTAACTCGCTTTTCGTGCCCCTGCCCCTGCCCCTGCCCGATTGTCCCTTTTCGAGAACGAGCCCGAGTGTCCGAAATTGTCTGAGAAACTCTGGAATATCGCTACCGTTCAATACAAATTCGGGCACGATAAAGGACAATCGGGCAGGGGCACGGGCACAAAAAGCGAGTTAGCCTGCTATGTGAATTTGTCAAGTCATTCGAGCACTCCGTCTCTTTCGCGTCAATTATAATTGCATAACGACGACAATTACGACTGC
>JAGVJP010000112.1 GCA_020051075.1 Parachlamydiales bacterium | reverse complement strand
TGGAGTGCGAAAGTCCTCTTTCGCTTTATTCTAGATCAATTTTTGAGACATTCGTGTCTTTTGAATTTTTCTACCGCTTCGCGCAGCGTTCAGTATCTCTTACTTTTCTCTCAAGCTTATCCACGTCTGGTGCTATCGCCTAAAACTAACTATAATCTATCCATAAGCTCTTATCAATGCTATTCGTCGATAAAGCGGAAGAGGACTTCCGCACTCCAAACGCTTCGCGCTGAAAAAATGGGTAATGGTAAGGGCAACCCCCTGGGTAGGTCCAACGTTCATATCGCTGCCTGAAGGGGCAAGGGTTCTAGACTGATGCGTATGCCTGTCCATTCCAACAGGCTCGAACCAACCTAACCTCTGATTTGCGTTAAATCTTCAATGGAAGGTTATATGGTTCGCAGGATGCAGGCATCGCACGCACCGCAAGGCTTTTGATCGACAGTCGGTTGGTAGCAGCTCCAAGTCAACTCTAAAGGAGCTTTCAATGCAAGGGCTAAAGCAAAGATTTCTTGCTTAGTCATCGCAATAAGCGGGGTCACAATCTGCGGAGGGGTTTCTTCAACCGACTGTTTAGTCGCATAGTTGACCATCTGTTGAAACGCCTGGACATATTGAGGGCGGCAGTCAGGATACCCTGAGTTATCTAAGGCGTTTGCCCCGTAATGGATCTCCTGTGCCCCATGGATTTCACAGATCGCTAACGCATAAGATAAGAATAACGTGTTGCGTGCCGGCACGTAGGTGTTGGGGATGCCGCTGCTTGAGATTTCATCTAAAGAACGGTTCCGAGGGGCCTTTAACGTGCTCTCAACTAGGGAAGATTTGCCGAATGTATCCTTGCCAAACGTGTCAGGATTGATGCGAATGACCTGATTCCTGACTCCATAGTAAGCGGCTATTTTTGCTGCGGCATCCAATTCGATGAGATGTCGTTGTCCATAATCAAAAGAGAGTGTGTGACAGGTTAACCCTTGAGACAATGCCGATGCTAGAATGACCGTTGAGTCAACGCCGCCACTCAATAAAATGATCGCTTTTTTCATGATTAAACCCCTTTTGTGCAAGGATCCCAGATAAATTTGTGGATCTGTAGGTTTAATCTTACAGGCAATTGATCAGCTAGCATCCATGTGATCAATTCTTTGGGATCGAGCATCCCAAAGACAGGGGAGAATAGGGGATAACGTTCCCTTTGATAGAGAGAATAGGTCTGACAGATTTCTTTAGCAAATTTGTAGTCATTGGCGTCTGCGAGAACGAATTTCACTTCATCGGATGGCTTAAGCCGCGATAAATTCGACCAATCGTTCTTTTCACTCATCCCGCTGCCAGGACATTTGACGTCTAAAATCGTTGCAACCCTTGGGTCAATCGATGCCGTTGAGAGCGACCCGCCCGTCTCGATGGTTAATTTAAACCCTAAATCACAAAGCTGTTCCATCAAGGGATAGACATTTTTTTGCAGAAGCGGTTCGCCCCCTGTGATGCAAACATAGGGATGCCCCCGTTTTTGAACATCTTCGATGATTGTTTCAAGTTCCCAAGTCACCCCTTTCCCAAATGAATAGGTCGTATCGCACCATGTGCAGCGGAGATTGCAAGCAGCTAACCGAACAAAAGTTGTAGGGAGTCCGCTGTAGCTGGTTTCTCCTTGAATACTGCCGAATAGCTCAATAAGTTGTAAAGTTGAATTTTTTTTAATCTGATCTAACATCTCAATACTTGGGTAAATAAAATACCCACCATTGTAGCAAATTCTCTGTCTATTTCGATACTTAAATAATTTTTTTGACATTATCACCTCCGTGACTATAGTGAAAATTTTAAGGCAAGGAGGGATATGTCGTCGTCGCCAGCTAAACGGATTGCTGTTACAGGGGGAGCTGGACAGATCGCCCAGCATCTCCTCTTCCGTATTGCACACGGAGAGCTCTTAGGAAAGCACCAACCCATTCATTTGCAAATTTTAGAGATCCCCGAGGCATTACCTGCGTTGGAGGGGATAAAAATGGAGCTTCAAGATTGCGCGTTCAGCGTCTTAGAATCGATCACTGTCACTGCCGATCCCTATGAAGCATTTCAAGACGTCGACTTTGCCTTATTAGTTGGGGCTAAGCCTCGGGGTCCTGGAATGGAAAGAAAAGATCTATTACACGATAACTTCAAAATATTTATTCAGCAGGGTGAAGCTCTTGACTTAGTTGCTAAAGCAAACGCTAAGGTTTTTGTTGTGGGCAATCCCTGCAACACCAACTGTCTGATTGCTATGACCCATGCATCCCGGCTGAATCGTAAGAACTTTTTTGCGATGACGCGGTTGGATCAAAATCGGGCGGCTCACTTCCTCGCGCATCAGGCTCATGTTCATGTTAGAGAGATCTCTCATCTCGCTATCTGGGGAAATCACTCTTCAACACTCGTCCCAGATTATTTTCATGCAAGGATTAAAGGGGATCCTGTAGAAGCGGTGATCAAAGACAAGCAATGGCTTGAACAAGAATTCATCTCGCTAGTACAAAAGCGGGGGGCTGCAGTCATCCAGGCAAAAGGGAAATCATCAGCGGCATCAGCAGCGCAAGCATTAATTCAGACCATTGCTGATGTCATCACCCCGTCTCCGACTGATTATTGGTATTCTGTTGCGATAGATTCGAAGGGAAATCCTTATGGCATTGATAATCATCTCATTTTTTCATTTCCCTGCCGCACAAATGAGAAAGGGGACGTCGAGATCATTCGAGGATTGGAGATAAACGAATTTTTATTAGAAAAAATTAAACTTAGCGAAGCTGAACTTAAAGAAGAACGAGATCTTATTCTCGAGGAAGGGAAGTGATGAGCGACATCCTATTTGAAGTGAAGGAAGATAACTTAGAAACAGGTTTGAGGGGATATCCTGTCGGGTACTGCACCACTTCAACCGTGGATCCAACCAAAGGGTTGTTTTATGCGGGGCACCCTGTTTCAGAGATTGACCACTGGGAGCCAGAACAGGTGATCTACCTGATTTTCTATGGGAAAGAAGGCAACCTGCAAGAGATCAAAGCTTTTTCTGAAGAGCTCAAACGACGGGCGCACTGTTCTCCGCAACTGATCGAACATATCAACCGGCTTCCTCGTCAAGGGCATCCGATGAAATTGTTTTCTGCTGCATTGCTGTTAGCGGGAACTTTTGAAGGCAAGAACGACTATCGCGAAGACGCCTTAAATATCGTCGCAAAGATCCCTGAAATCGCCGCTGCCGTCATCAACTATCACGCAGGCTGGGGGCCCAGCAAAAAGGCCAACGCTGAGCTGGGATATATGGAGAATTTCGCTCATATGCTCAACGTCCCAAATGCCAACCGCGAAGGGTTGACACGGGCGTTCAAGCTTTTTAACATCTTACACTACGACCACGGAGGGGGGAATCTCTCTGCTTTCGTTGGAAAGGCGATCGCTTCCGGATTAGAAGACCTCTATGGCTCCCTTTGCGGCGCGATGTGTGCGTTGTCAGGTCCGAGGCACGGGAGAGCCAACCAAGAAGGATTGGTGTTTGTGAACAAGCTGATTCAAGAGCTAGGTGAGAACCCAACTGAAGGTCAACTTGAAGCACTGCTCAGAAAGAAACTTGCTGCCAATGAACTCGTCATCGGTTTTGGCCATGCTGTCCTCCGTGTCGAAGATCCACGTGCGACTCTATTTTATAAAGTGGCTCAGGAACACTATCCGAATCATCCGCTTGTTAAGATGGCAGAGTTTCTGCGCAAGGTGGGGAGTAAGGTTCTTAAAGAAAATCCGAAAATTTCCGACCCCCATCCTAATATCGATGCAGTTTCTGGGATTGTGCTGACGGCTTCCGGTTTTCCCTATCCGGAGTATTATACACTCTTATTCGGGATGGCTCGTGTTGTCGGGATCTCGAGACAGATCGTCTACGAGAGGCTGGAAGCGAGAGATGGGAAAGGAACTCCGATTGTCCGTCCCAAGTACATCTTCAAAAATCCATGAGAGCGACGATTTTTTTTGCATAGAGGGCATGATAGAGCAGTCCCTTAGATCCGAGTCCAGTCAGAAGCCACTGCTTTGGGGAAATCTGTTTGATGAGAGGAAGATGCTGAGGCGTCACCGCCCGCAGACCTGCATGGCAGTTGATGAGTGAGAAAGTCTCTAACGGCGGATATAGGGCAAACGCCTTGTGCAACAGCTCCTCTTTGGCGATTTCAACGGAAGGGGAGTCGTCGGCGAACACTTTCTCAAAAGTTGCCCCAACAAGGCACGTTCTCTTCGACTCTGACATGAGGATGTAGACATGGGAATTGAGCGGATAGCGAAGCGGTTCGACTCCGGCTGGCCAAGCAAATTCTAAAACCTGCCCCTTTACAGCTTTCAATGGGATTGCGGAAAGCTCCGGGAGATCGCCGCTTTCAGCCCCTGCTCCGACTATTGTCAAGTCAAAGTGATTGAGCTCTTGCAAGGAGTGAACTTTCTGCTGGACGAACTCCACCCCTCTTTCTGAACACATTTTCCAAAGTCCCTTGAGATAGGACGCAGCATAGACCGTCATCCCTTCTTCAATCCAGAGGCATGGAACGTTGGCGCAGCCTGGCACAAGGGCCTGGCACTCTTCAGCTGCCAGCCATTTTAATCGATGGGGATGAGAAGCAGCACTTTTCTTGTAGTTGTCCTCCTGCTGTTGTGTCAATGCCAGCCGAAGGATCCCCCCCTGATTGGCGGTGACAGGGCTGCCCAGCGCTTGTGCTGCGTGACGTAATAGCTCAAGCGTTGCATGCATTCCGTCATCGCCCATCGCGTTGAGTTTGGCATGGGCGCCTGTAAAAGGATGCAAGAGGCCGACAGCTTTCCCTGAAGCGCCTTGTCCGATACCCCGGCCGTCAAAAACAGTGATTTGAATCTGCTTCTTGGAGGAATTGAGGAGCTGCCATGCGATGGCTAAACCAGCAAAGCCGGCGCCGATGATTGCTATTTTTTTCATTCAGGTTGTCAAGCCAGGTTAACGATTATCGACGATGGACAAGTATGGACTATATGGACGGAAATAAAATTGTAATCACAAAATATGTCCATACTGTCCATATCCGTCCATATAGTCCATACCTGTCCATTCGATTCTGGACTGTTACGGTTTTTATAGGATAGCATAACATTCCATTTTTCTCTAATTTTGAATGTGAGCTATAAAAAAATATGTGCATATGTTACAATGGCATTATTGGCAATCGCTCACGGAATATATTGAAAAATGAAGGCTGACGGGTATTTGAATAATGTGCAACTGCGAAAAGAGATACTGCAGCACATTGAGAAAGGCAAGTATAGGCTTACAAAACATGCTGCCGAAGAACAAGCAAAGGATAACATCGATTTGCAAGACACTTTGCAAGTACTGAAAACAGGGTATCATGAACATGAAAAAACGATCTTCGATATTAAATTTCAAGTTTGGAAATATGCTATTAGAGGAAGGTCCGAAGATTCAAAAGATATCAGAGTGATTATCGCTTTTTCAAATGAAATGATGATAGTGACTGTAATGGAGTTGTGATGATGAATAAAAAAAATGAAACATTCATATATGAAGGTTTAGGCTTCCCAATAGAGCTCATAGATACTCCAATGAAGAAAGTATTTGGTGAATGGGTCATCGACATCGACATGAATGAGTTGCAATCACTTGTGTTCAAAGGACTAATACACAAACCTTATCCTCTGACAGGCAAAGAAATGAGATTTATGAGGAAGTTCTTAGGGCTCTCTACAACAGAACTTGGAGAAACTCTTGGAGTTAGCCATGCAACTGTTGTAAAATGGGAAAAAGAACAAACAAAAGTTGCACCCATTCAAGAAACCTATATTCGCATGTTTCTTTTTGAGTCCTTAAAAGACAATGAACTGATCAATCTCTACAAAGAGATTAGGCCAAAAATGTTAGCGGAAGCGAAAAGTGAAAAGCATCCTCCCTTACCCATAGATGCGAAACAACTTCGAGAAGTTATTTAACACAATTTTTTTCAGAGGATCGGCATTTGGAGAAAAGTAACCGCGAACTTAAAAATATGATGCTGGTTTTAGGGGCGTCTGTATTATGCGCCCTCGTCGTTGCCTGTGCGTTGATCTTTTTTTATGGCCCTTCAGGAAGCTATCCTGCGCGGGATACGCTGTTAGATCCTTCAGTTATCAGTCATATTAACATCCGTGATAAGTCGGCGAAGGGCAAAGGAAATCTTCAGTTCGTGTTCGACCGGATCGAATTTTCCTATTTTGATAAGAGGTTGGGGAAAATGCGTCGAAATGCCATCCCCTTTGAGCAGTATGAAAAATTCTACACCCTTGTTTCAAAAGACATCAGCATAGCCGAAATTCCAGAGAAAATTGAGAGCTATTTCGACAACACGTACCCTACGCTTTTAACGATTCAGATGAGGGCTAAAGAGGGGACGATCGGAGCAAACCAACTCTTTCAAGAAGTTCAATTTATTGAAGAAGATTATTTCCGTGTTCAGTTGAAGACCTCAGAGAAAAATCCTGGGTGGGCCTACTACCACCATCCACACCTTTATCATGACATTATGAAACTATTCACCGTGGCAGCAGATCAATGAAAGGGACGTTAACTTTTTTGGGGTCTGGAGGCTCTGTTGGAGTGCCGATGATTGGCTGCGATTGCGCTGTTTGCCGTTCTGGTTCGCCCTTCAACCATCGCCTCAGGTCTTCAGCTCTACTAAATATTAAACAGAAAAAGATCCTTATCGATGCCGGCCCTGATTTTCGTGAGCAGGCTCTTCGGCAGGGGATTACAACCCTTGATGGGGTGATTTTTACTCATGCCCACCACGACCACTCTGCTGGCATTGACGATCTCCGTCCCCTATTCTATAATCGTCAAGTTCCTTTGCCTATTTTGCTGTCAAAGGAAACGGCCGCCGATATCGAGAAGCGGTTCTTCTATATCTTTCATTCGCCCCAGTCACAGCAGCAGTTAACTCTGCAGCTTCTTGCGGAGGCATTTGGCGAAGTGGATTTCGAGGGGTTGTGCATCCAATATGTCACGTATGAGCAAGGAGGGATGAGCGTCAATGGCTTTCGATTTGGGAACTTAGCTTATCTGACCGATATTAGACATTACACAGCAGATATTTGGAAAATCCTAAAAGGGGTGAAGACTGTCATCATCAGCGCCTTGCGTTTTGTTCCAACAGCCCTGCACTTCTCTGTCGACGAGGCCATTGACTTTGCTGAAAAGCTCCAAGCTGAGAAAGTTTGGCTAACACATCTGTCTCATGATCTTGATTATTTGCAAACAAATGCCTATTTACCTCATCATATCCGTCTGGCCTATGATGGTCTTGAAATCGAATTTGAATGAACTAGTTAACACACAGGGTTCGCACTATGCCAAATCAACCGACAGAGGACTCTCGCCTCGTCCTACATCAATCGACGGAGTACCGAAAAGCCATTCTCGTCGCCGCATATCACGGTTCAGCCCAGCGTCATCTTTGTGAAGAACATCTGGATGAGCTGCAGCTGCTCGTGGAAACGTACGGCGTAGAGACCATCCATAAAGTCCCTTGCCCATTACGCAAATTCGACGCTTCGATCTTCGTTGGAAAAGGAAAACTCGAAGAACTCGTCCAGATAACCAAAGAAAAGGGCGCCGACCTTGTGATCTTTGATGACGAAATTACCCCTGCACAACAGAGAAACTTAGAAAATGCCTTTGGCTTACCTGTGATGGATCGTACAGAAGTTATCCTTGGAGTCTTCGCCCAGCGCGCCCACACTAAGGAGGCTCGTCTTCAGGTTGCTTTGGCGCAAATTAAATATGAGGCCCCACGCTTAAAACGGTTGTGGACCCACCTTTCTCGTCAAAAAGGGACAACAGGAGGGGGAGGAGCTTATTTAAAAGGCGAAGGGGAAAAACAAATTGAAATCGACAGGCGGATTCTTAAAAGAAAAATTGATCAGCTGCAAAAAGAGATCGTTGAAGTTCATGCCAACCGAGAGACCATGCGCATCTCCCGCCTCCGTTCAGGCATCCCTGTTTTTGCAATCATCGGCTACACCAATGCGGGAAAGTCCACGCTCCTCAACGCTTTAACAGATGCAGGGGTCTTTGTTGAAGATAAACTCTTTGCGACTTTGGATACCACAACACGTAAGTTTACCCTGAAGAACAACCAAGAGATCCTGCTCGTCGACACCGTCGGGTTTATCCGCAAGCTTCCTCACCTCTTAGTGGCTGCGTTTAAAAGTACTCTCGAGGAGGCTATTGAAGCCGACATCCTCCTTCACCTTGTCGACTGCAGCCACCCGTTAGCTGAAGAACAGGCTGCAACAACATATGAAGTATTAAAAGAGCTGGGGGCTGGAAAAAAAACTATTATCACCGTGTTGAATAAAATAGACAACAACCCTAGCGCAAGCATGGTTCATCGTTTGCGCATGTCTTATCCAAAAAATGTCATGATTTCAGCTTTGACACATGCTGGATTTGATGAGCTCCAAGAGCTGATGATCCATGAGTTGAGCAATCTCAGAAAACAGATCACTTTGCGCATTCCACAAAGCAAGTATCATCTTGTCAGTGAAATTATCAGGCTTGGGCATGTTTTTAAGCAGGAATTCGAAGACGATGATGTGATCCTTGTTGTCGACCTGCCTTCCACGCTTATTTACAAATTCATCTCCTATCAAGTTCCTGAACGATAGGATGGCGATGGCTCAGTATTCTATTGAACAACTGCCTCTAGAAGAGCGTCCGCGTGAAAGGCTCATGCGTGCAGGAGCAGAATCGCTGTCGACAGCGGAACTAGTGGCGATTATCTTGGGAAGCGGAAGCAAAGAGAAGTCTGTGTTGGAGCTCGCTCATGAACTCATCGCCCGTTTTGGAGGGGTGCGTCAACTTGCTGATGCGACTCTCTCTGAGTTGATGGAAATCAAAGGGATGGGATGCGTTAAGGCGCTGCAACTTAAAGCTGCCTTGAATTTAGGCATGCGCGTTTCTAAACAGGTGGCTCAGTCCAAATATCAGATCGACCATCCTCTGCATGCGTACAATCTTCTGAAAGACGAATTGCAATTTGAAAAACGGGAACGTTTTATTGTGATTTTACAGGATGTCAAAGGCAGAGTCATCTGTCATGAGATGGTTTCTGTGGGAACTCTTTCACAGACACTCGTCCATCCGCGCGAGGTATTTTATCCTGCCATCAGGCACAAAGCTTCCAGTGTGATTGTTGCACATAATCATCCCAGCGGAGACCCCACCCCTTCTCCGCAAGATGTTGCTTTAACACAGACATTAGTTGAAGCAGGTCGTTTGATCAGCATTCCTTTGCAAGATCATCTGATCATCGGCGACAATCGGTATATCTCTTTACGTCAGCTAGGCTATATTCAGGATCTCTAATTATCGTGCCCCGTGCCCGATTGTTCCTTCGTCCCTTGCTCTGACCTGGCATAGATCTTGCATCATCACTTCAGATATCAATAGTAAAAAATCAACAAATCTAAATAATAAATTAATATTAACATCATTTACATTCAATATTTACTGTTGTATAATTAAGTTATTAAAATAATCGAATTAGTTAATTAAAAAAGGTTTTTATTATGCCTAAAATTACACCAACACAATCATCATCTTCTTCAACTCCTCCTTCAAGTCTTCCACCATCACAGCCTTCCCAAGGCGGTGGGTGGCTTTCTTGGCTATGGGGAAGCAGCAGCAGTTCTTCTTCGCAAGAAACCTATGAAGATGTTGATATTAATGCAGGTTTGCTGACGGAGGCCGAAAGAGCAGTTCCTCCAACATCGACGACGCAAGAAGTTGGCGGAGGGATTTTAAGCAGGTTTGGCCGTGCGATCGGCAGCGGGGTAAGTGCGATCAAACGGCGAACAGCTAACTACTTCTTGGCTGGTGGATGCGAACCAGAGATCAAACATCGGGAAATGGCAACAGCTCGAGCTACGATGATGGAAAGTCTCGATGACCCGCAATTTGTCGCTTTAGCTGAAACGTTATGTGCATTCATTGGAGGGACCATTGGCGTTAAAATTGACGAGTTAGAAGCTGGTAAGGTGAATAATCAGATTAAATCAAGAAAGGAATTACTCAAAGATCTGATTTCAATCAATTTCTTTCGTGGGCTTGCTAATTTAGCCGGTCAAGTTGAAAGTGCGAAAGCATCGATTCCTAATTATGACAAGCAACCGCCATTGGCAAATGTACTAGTCTATTTATGCCGGCGGGGAGGGACTGTGTTAAATGCAGATGCGCTACAGGCAATTCAATTAAAATATAGCGAAAGTGAACAAAGACTAAAAGATCTAGGCGACCGTTATCCCAATTTTAAAACTCCTGAAAAGCAGTTATTCTTAAAAGCCTATATCGTCGCGGAATCGAAAGATCAGTTTATATCCGCCCCAGATGGCAGCCATCCTTTGGATTATCTAAGTGAAGGCTTTTCAGCCGAAGATAGCGAACTATTACGTGCTAACCTTAGTAATTTATTTAGAAAACGGGATGATGAAAAAGCTTTATTCAGTCAGGCAATTGACCTTGTTTTGACAGATCTGTTCCCAAATAAAGTGAACGATTTAATGCTCCCTGGAATTGGAGGAATTGCTCAAATGCCGTTGGTCAGGAATTTGATTTATTCAAAATTGGTTGTTGCAACAGTGACTGATTTGTTGTTTGACGAGTACGAACCATTGAGTCCTAATTCCAGTATAGTTGGACAATGGCAAGCTGAGCTTACCGAGCGGACAGGTGCAGAAAATGTGGACACCATCGTCCAGGCTCCAGCGGCTCTCATTCTTGGCTTTGTAAGGAATTATATTCAGACAGATCCAGCTGCCGTTGAAATGGTTGCTGAGCAGCTTGAATCTCTTCATCCTGCTGGGAATCTCATTGTAGGCAATGGAGAAGTCAGTGAACGCGGTAAACTTCTTGGACAGATTTCACAAGTTCAACAGGCGCAGTCAATCATCCAATCGCTGCAGTCGTTATTAAACACTCAGGATCCTACTGTGATTGGTTTAGGAAAATTCTTCCAAAATGTGCTTGGTCAATTGACAACAGGGTTATTGGCTAAAGGATCGGCTTTAGTCGCGAATGAAGGGGAAACCATCCCTGAAGATAAGTTTGTCACGGCGCTCTTAAATAAATTGAATACATTTATTCAATCTGCCCAAGGTGAAGAAACGATTCCAATGGCATCTTGGATTAATTTTCTCGAGGGGTTGCCAATTCCACCTGCATTGAAAGCTCTTATTCTTCCTCAATTAGAAGAGAAGATCGGCCAGATGAGGACTCTTCTGCAAGCTGGTAGCGTTGCTACAGCTGGCACTGAGAACAAAATTAGAGGTTATGCCCATGGAGAACAGCTATTAGCCATTATCAACCAAGTGAGCGATCATATCGTTGAACATGCTGTTGAAGAGAACTTGAGTTTGGTCTCTGCAGCAGGTCTAGGCGACACGATTGGAGAGCTGATGGATCAATTCCTTCCTGGGGTTGAGATCAGTGCGGCGAATCGGGCTTGGTTGACTGCAAACATCAAAGCTCTGTCGTCTGAAACTGGTTCAGTAGAAGGCGTTAGGGTGCTCAAACAAGGGGTCCAAATCGTTCTCAGACAGGCTCTGGTTAATATTATCGAAAGCAACTTTGAAAATAGCGGTGAATATGCGGCGCAGCTGCTCGATAATATTCATAGACAGTTCAGCAGTTCACTCGAAAATTTGACTCCAGAAGATGCTCAAGGCATCACTCATGCATTAGCAATTCAAAATAAAATTGAAGACGATCAAGATCTGATTGTTGAATTGAAAAAGCAGCTTGTTCCATCGCACGGTGCTGAGCTTCAACCTAAGCAAGAAGCAGCGATTCAAGGGGAGATCAAAGCGTTAAAAAGAGTGCATAGAGCTGAGACGAACGTTCATGCCTTGAACAGAAAACGCACACAATTGCTTGCCAAGTTGAATCAACTTTCTCCTGTATTAAACTGGAATATTGAAAAATTACCGACACTTAACGAAGCTTTCCTCATCTTAAAAAGTGGAGATCAAACGCTTCATCCAAGAGCATTAGAGGAGTTCAGCGCGTCGATTCAAGAAAAAATCACTGATTCAACAAACCCGCAAGAACGTTTAAAATATAGTATGGTTGCTCAACTTATTGAGATGGATGCCGATGCTCTTAAGGTGTTGTCAGAACTATTGAACACGCATGTGGTGTTGGAGAATGCTGAACGTGACCTCATGACGAAAAGAGAACAGTTTGAGCTTGCAGAAGCAGGCTTGCAAGCCCTAGAAGGGAAGTATGTTCTCACCGTGGGAGAATGGGAAAAAGCGAAAACCTGGTTGAACAGAACCTGTGAAATCCATCAGGAAATTCATGAACTCTCATTGGAAAATAGCGATAGACAGGTCGAAGTTGATGCTTATCTCGGTAAATTTAGAATCTTGTCTAATGGTTTGATGAATTTTTTGGGACTTGAAAAGAAAGCAAACCTGAATCTTCCTCCGAAGCTCGTCGATCTCATCTGGCCTTTAATTGAATCGGCTAAAAATGAAGATATCGCTCGCATCTTGTTTGCTCAGATCGGACCGGCTTTACTTCCAATCCATGAAAGGGAAGCAAATCGAGCAAGATTGGGTGGTGAGACCAGCTTTTTATCTAGATTAGCGGCGACAGCAGCCGAAGAAGTCGTAGCTAAAATCCCTCAATTCGTGACGAGCTTGAAGCCTTTCGCTGAAGGAGTCTTGAAAGTTGCTGGCATTGAAGCCCCAACACCTGCTCAAGTTGATCAGATGGAAGAGGCATTAAGCCAAACCCTGAGGAGTTTAGGTAAACCCGGGATAACAGCAGATCTACTGATGTCGCCGCTTGGAGAATTTGTCGATGAAAAAACATTAGGAAAACCAGAAGCTGCTCGAAGGTTAACGATACTGTCTGAAAGAAGTGCTCAACTCATCGCCGCAAGCGGACCGTTAGAAGCGATTAGCCAAGAGAGCATTGCGCAGATTCTAAGAGAGTTTGAAGGCATTCCACAAGATAGCACCGACATTAGAAAGCTACGTCAGATTAACAAGAAAGCGAAAGAAATTGCTAAAACATTAAATCAATTTTTAAGCTATCGAGGCAAAGAAAAGCTGACGGAAGGACATCTTGTCAATGCTTATTCTTTATACCTTGCGATTACACGTGCTCCTGAATTGGAATTGGAACAAATCACTCCATTGGCCACAGCTCTCGAAAAGGTGGCATTAGTCAATAAAATTAAAGACGTCGTCATCACCCCTGAAGAAATTGCTCGAGGCCTCAATGACATCTTCCCTATCGCTACCGATTTCCAAGCCTTAGTCGCTCCTGAGCTGCAAGAGATGATAGAAAGTCAAGATTTGCGATTTAAGCCAAGCAGGGACTTCATCCAAAAGTACATTGAAGGGATGCTGCTCCGCCGCTTCGTTAAAGCCGCTGATGTTAATACAGTTGAGGGAACACCAAAACTGATTGTCATGACGCGCAAATTACAAGAACTCTTAGCGATACCAGGAGCAAATGCTGGTAAAACCGATGAAGAAATCGCCCATCTGATCATTGACCAAACACTTGGCGAGATGATTGGATTGCGCACCAAAGAAGATATCCATGGGGTTCCAGGAGCCTTTGTCAAGATCGGCTTTGCGAAGATTAAAGAAAAGTCATATCTTAACCTTACACCACTTCTGCTTCCTCTGATTCAGAGACAAAGAAGCCGTGAAGAACTGGATAGAAAGTCAGGATCTAATTATATGAGCAGCATGTGCACAGCCCTATCTAAAGATTTGGTGTCGCTTGCTCCAAACCTGTTGCAGAGCTACCGTTTAGCTGCTGGTAAAGTGTTTGAATTGCTCAATCCTGGTGTGGAAATAACTGAAGAACAACTCCATGCCTTTGCAGCAGAATTGGATCGCTTGAAAGAGTTTAAAGAAGAAGAAAAGCTGACAAACCGTACGATGGTTGAGGCGTTTGCTCGGATTGTTAACCCAGCTTTGACAGCCGAAGAAAAAACGACATTAATCGAGCGATTAAAAGGATCTACGTTGAAAGGAGAAATCCAAGCGATCGTCTTCACTCCTGAAGAGATTGGAAAGATAATTCAAGAGACCGTTCAACATTTTGGACCAGAAGTCCAACAAGCATTTGCTGATGAAGTGCAGGACTTCTTGAAAAATAACCCAGTTGCTTATGCACAAGCTGGGGAATTTATCAGCGCCTACCTCGAAGGGGTGCTGTTGAAGATTATGATCAAAGTAGCGGATAAAAATCCTCCGGTTGAAGGAAAAGATTCCTTCCTCGTCATCATCGAAAAATTACTGGATCTGACAACGAGGAAATATCAAGAAGCTCGCACTGCACCAGCCTTTGATGTCATCGCTGCAGGGTTTGAAGTCGAGGTGATGACAAATATCTTAGGATTGGCTTCTGCCAAAGATTTTGATGGATTGCCTGAAGCATTGCAAACCAAAGCTTATGCTGCTATCAATGGACAGCTCAGCGGGCTGATGAACCGGATGTATGCTAGTCTCCAAGTTCTCAAGAAGGGGTCGGAGCAGAAAGCTCAAGAAGCACAAGCTGCAGAGAATATTGCGGAGTTTTCCCGAACAGGAAATCAACAACATGTACAAAACCTCTCTATCAAGACTCTTGTTGGATTAGTTGCAAATGATGCTGCAAAAATGGTCGTTGACTGTGTTCCATCAGTGTTGACTCAGACTGTAGGGACTGAGATGAGCGGTTTGTCGATGATTTCTAGAGGACTAGAAAGTTATTTAGAAGGATTGGATCGTGGAGGCATCCGCGTGGCCCAACTGCTGATGAATTATCCTAATACCAACTCTTTAAAAGGAATTTTGAGAGGAAAACTCGTTGAGTTTGCTGATCCAGAAAACCTCGTCGAAGATAGGACAATGTCCGCAGAATTAATCGCTCAGGGAATGTTATATGTCGCCGCGGATAGGGTTGAACAAGGATTAGCATTAATAACTCCTGAATTTGAGAAGAGTTTGATGTCAGGACTCTTAGGCTCTGCCGCTGAACACTTCAAAGCGGTCAATCGAGCAAAAGAGCTGGCTCGAGGAAGAGGATCTGAGAACTATACTCACGCAGATCTTGTTCAGGCAGCACGTGAACTGAGATCTTTACATGCAGGAATGGTTGTACAACCGATCGCCTACGACAGGTCTGTCAATATGATTATAACAGCTCTAGGGGCTGGGCCAGCACCGGTTCCACAAGCCCTTCTAGAAGCAAAGAGAGCTCAAATTCGGGAAGGCATTGCTGAGCTGATGAAAGCAGAGAAAAAAGAGTTCGCAAACATCACGCATGAGAAGATCGTGGCAATGATCGCTCGGGTCACAGAACTAGGGATCGGCTATGTCAGACCTAAGTTAACAGTACATGATGAAGCAGGCTTTTCAATAAAAGAGAGAATATTAGAAGAGGCCTCCTCATCTGATCGGCAAAGACAGGGAGCATTCATGCCTGGAACAACTGCCGTCTTGAAGTTCTTGTTCCCTAAAGGGAAAAATGATGAAAAATTTAAGACACTGCAGAACATTTTTCCAGGATTAAGTTGGAAAATGGCGAAGGAAGTGTTCCCAATTGCTGCAGCTTCCATTACAGAAAAACTCTTTAGCCCTGATGTTCTAGACAAAATCGTTTTATCAAGTCTAGAAGCGACACGAGATACGTTAAATGAGAAAATTGTGTTGGCACCTGCAGAACCCGAATTGAATGATTCGTTAGTTCAGGCCTCTGGTGAACTGATTGGAGAGATCTTAAAGAATGTGGAACTGCCTGGCTTCATCAAGGGTCAACTCCTTGATCCAGCAACAGGGGAAGTGCCAGAATGGTTGAAACATTCGATGGGTGGAACGTTAAGAGGGATGTTGAACGGAGCATTCATCGCAGAGAAGCTGAAAACGGCTTTGATCACTACTGTTAAACGAGATCCTGTTACTGGAGATAGTCCTCTGAAATTTGATGAAAGACCTAAAGAAGTGCAAGAGAGAGAAGCTGTTGTCAACAGAGCTAGAATGGAGCGCGATCTCAAACGTGTTTCAAGGGAGCTTGTTAAGAGCGGGATCTCCTTCTACATCAGGAAGACATGGGTTGAAGCGCAAGCAAAATTTGACGAAGCCGTCAACTTCGGTCCGATTAGCAAAGGGACTAAGAAGGTGTTAGATGCGATCTTCCGATTCGTCTTCTTAACAATCGTTGGGAATATCCTAGCGTTGGTCCTATGGCCAGTCAAGAAGTTGATCCAAGAGATCATCTATAAAACGATCTCTCTTGATAATAACCGTGACACTTTGCTGGATATCTTCAAGAAATTACCAGAAGGTCAGCCTTATGAGGGTTTTGGTGGGTTCCATGAGAACCTCATCTTCAGGATGGGTGAAGCTGTTGCAAGGTCGGTCAATGAGGCTGTTGTTGAGAAAGCCGCGGCTGATGCTGCCGCTGCTGCTGCTGCTGAACAAGCTGCAGAGGAACCAATAGTGCCCGGTGCTGAACCTGAAGAGGTGAATGCTGAGTAGACAATACGGTGCTGTCCAGCATCAATATACAGGATAAGCAAAAGGGAGAAAACAGATAGAAAGGATAAACAAAAAAACAGGATAGGCAGGATCGCTTCGCGGCAGGATAGGCAGGATAGGGAAGATAATGATGAAGAAATAGGATAGGTTTAAATATTTTATATTCTAAACTTGTTTTTCTCGTCCTATCTTTCTTATCCTGTCTATCCTGTTTTTTGTTTATCCTGCCTATCCTGTGATAGTGTTGTGGCTAGTTCAGATCCTGCCTATCTTGTTGCGAGCTGCAGGTACACATCGGTGATGCCCCACGTAAAGGCAGCGGAAAACTTGTGTTCAGTACGATAGGGGGCTTCAGGAATGATGTCGGTGATGGCATAGCTCACGGTGATGATTTTCGTCCCTTTTGGCAGTCTATTTAATCCTTTGACAAGCCGTCCAATCTCTTCATCGGTATAACAAATCCCATAAAGATAGATGACAGTCGCACCAGAGAAATCTGCTTCAAAGATATCCTCTAATCGGAAAGTCACTTGCTCGAGATGATAGCGTTCGGCGACCTTGTTCGCAATGGCGATAAATTCTGGAACAAAGTCGATCCCAACGACCTTGCAACCGATGAAGGTGTTGAGCCAAAAGCATGTTCTTGCCCGCCCGCACCCTAGTTCAAATACAGTATCTTCTTGTGTGAGGCGGCACTCTTTTGAGATATGATCTAACGTCGTTAAAGGAGTTTCTCCATAGGTATAGATCTCTTCAGCCCCTCGCGAAAGCAAAAACTTCTTGCTGATACGAAAGGGATTTTTAAAAAGATAAGCAAATAGCAATGCGGTGTCAATTCGACAGAATTTAACATTGAAATAATAATTGTATACAACTTTTATATACTCGATTAGATTAACCCACTTGACTTTGAAATGGATAATTTGCAAAATGATAAATTCGCGTAGTTTTAAAAAGTTCACGATTTGTCTTACATCCTGCCGTTTAATTATTTCAACTAGATGTTGGTATAATTCAGGAGGCAGTGTTTGTCAAGACCTACTGCATTAGGAGAAAAATACATGCTTCCTACCCATAGAACCGCTGGTGGAACACCTGTGTCTTCAGGAGGTGTTATTCCCGCACCGGATCAACCAGATCCAGTCTCTTATCGACTTTTTACTTATTTTATGGAATCGGAGGTCTGGCAACTATCTCTCCGCCCCCTCTATCAGCGGACCGTTGTCCCTCTTTGTTGGATTGATACCCTCTGTATTGCCATAGGGGTGGCTGCCTGTTTTGCGATTAAAAGATTTGTCTGCCAATATCAAAATTTCTATGCCCGCCCTTTGGGGATCTTAGCTGCTGCTGCGTGCCTGTCGATTGTTTATCATGTCGTCACAAACCGCATTAACCAACATTTTAACAGTGTGGCTCAGGGGCTGCTGCGCCAACTGAACATCCATGTTCAAGCTGCGACTCCACAAGATAACAGAGTGCAAGAGTTCGACCAAATCCTCACATCGTTGTCGACTCAATTTGAGCATTTGGGCGAATCTCACGCATCAATCTTTCAACAACTGCGTGTTTTCCGGACCTTGCTGGTTCAAACACCGCCTAATTTTGTTGAGATAGAGAGGCAAAGAACGGCTTTGATGCCTTTACTTCAGGGGCCATAACACATTTTTCTTTTCTGAATAAATAAGGTAAATGAGGACAGCTGTTGAAATGATGGCCATGAGTCCTGCAGGCATAAAAGCTCCTGTCTTTGCGAGGCGGTAGGTAAAGAAAATGATAAGTGCCAAGACGAGGTAGAAGGCCCCTTGATGGCCAAGTTTGATCTCTTTGACCATCAAATAGCTTGTAAAGAATAGGAACAGGGCAAAGAGGCTTGCCATGATGATTGACATTAAGCTGTGAGCTGAGATATACCCTATGATCCCTCCAATTAAGACGATAAGGGCATATAGGGCAATGATAATAGATTGAATATTCATCGATCCTCCAAGAGTTTTTCATTAATCAAGGTATCATAGCACGCTTGCGGATACTAGGTAAAATATAAAAAGTTTTTTTTGATGTGCAGTCATCACTCCTCAAATTTCTACGTTCCTCCACAAGGCCCTCCTCAAGGGTTGACCCTCCCTTCCGATATTTATATCAAAATGGGAGAGGACAATATCTTCAAGATGTTAGAAGATTTCTATAAAGAATTGGAGCATTCTTCAATCCGAAACATGTTTCCAGGAGATATGAAAGAAGCGTCCAAGAAGTCCGCAGCTTTTTTTGTTCAGATTTGCGGCGGACCACCTCTTTATAACCAACATTATGGCTCTCCAAGGATGCGGCAAAGACACATGGCATTTCCCATCGATGAACAGGCGCGTCAGGTTTGGCTTCAATGTTTTAGCAAAGTCCTTGAACATGGAGACGTCCATTACGCCTTCCCAATGGAATATCGCGACCAATTTTGGAACTTCCTCGAGAAGTTCTCCGCCTGGATGGTCAACACCAGTAACCCATAACTTAGGATAAGAGCCAGCGATAGATGGCGGTGACCTCTATTTGGGCATGTGCAGGGTCGGCTGGTTCTTCTTCTTCGGTAAGAATGAGCCCTCTTTCAACGTTGAGTTCCTTCATCGCTTTGAGGAGGGCTTTATATTCCCGTTCTCTTGTCTTTGGATCGTGCAAACTCTCTGTAACTTGGATGAGGAGGACAATCTGAGAACCCTCTCTAACAAGGAAATCCACCTCTAAATTGTCTTCTGTTTTGTAATAAAAGATGTCTTTGTATCTTCTCCTGAGCTCGAGATAGACGATATTCTCAAGATATCTGCCTTGCTTTTTAGAAAAATGAAAGGCGATTTGCTTCACTAACCCCGTATCGATCGCATACACCTTTTTTTGCAAGAGGTGTTGTTGCGATAGGGAAAATGAAAATCGGTCTAAAGTAAAAATCAAAAAGGCATTCTCCAAATAGAGGATGTAATTTTTGACAGTATTAACACTTCCAAGATGTAAGTTGTTTTTCAACCTGGTATAAGAAAGAGGGGTTCCAATATTGCTGAGAAGGTCCAAAGTAAGTTCTCGGATGGCTTTTACATCTTTAACTTCGTAGCGGACAATGACGTCTTTGTAAAGGATGTTTTCGTAAACATTCTGTAGGACTAAAGGATTTTTATGTTCGAGATATTCCGGCATCCCACCATCTTCTAGATAGGCATTAAAAGAACGTTTTAATAATGCCTTTTCTTGAGTCATTAGAAAACTCTGTTTGTTGTAGGCCACTTGGTGGAATTTGAGATATTCTCTAAATGAAAATGGAAGTAACTCAACGACGATGTGGCGGCCTGTTAATCGGGTGCTCAATTCTGAGCTTAAGAGAGAGGCGTTGGAGCCAGTGATAAAAACTTTGTTTTTCTCCCGATGGATCCGACGGATGAATAGTTCCCAATTTTCAATATTTTGAATCTCGTCAAAAAAGAATAGATTCTTCAATCCATACAATTCGATAAGTGTTTCATAGAGGGTATTGAAGTCATCGACAGTAAAATTGACAAAGCGTTCATCTTCAAAATCGACATCATAAACTCCATCATCCCCATAATGTTTCTTTAGGATTTGCCGCATCAATGTCGATTTTCCGCATCGGCGAACACCGGAAATAATGACGACATGAGGGAGGGGAACCAGGGAGTCGAGGGTTGCTAATTGTTCTCGTTCAACTACTATAGCAGCGGTTGTTCTTGCCTTTTCTTGCTCTAATAAGATCTGTCCGATGACGCTTTTATCCATATACACCCAATCATTCAGTTTTTTCAAATGATAGAACTTTAGTAAAATTCTGTCAATGTCAATGACAGAGTTTTATTTTTATCCTATTGTTGAATAACTACCTTCAATCTTTCCCATCCTGTCAAATTTTATCAGGATGGGAAGAATCGGGTTGTCCATTAGAAACAAAAGTAATGTCATTATATTTCAGAGAATGCTAAAGTTTTTCTTTTCAATTTACTCAGTGCATTTTTATGACTTCTTGTGAAATCCGCGAAGCGATCACTTTGAAAAACAACGGGGAAAAGATCTTTGCCATTCTTCACCGACCGTTGTCTAAAGGTCCCGTTCCTGCTGTTATTGTCTGCCCAGGATTCGGTGGCAATAAATGTGGGAAGTTCCGTCTGTTTGTGACTTTAGGGCAGGCTCTCGCTAAAGAGGGGATTGCTGTCTTGCGTTTCGATTACCGTGGTGCAGGAGACAGCGAAGGGGAGTTTAAAGACATCACCTTGGAAGGTAAAATCAGTGATACGATGACCTGTCTCTCGTTTTTAGAGAATGACCCGCAAATAGACCCTAACCGGATTGGACTCCTTGGCCGCTCTTTAGGAGGCGTTATCTCTCTTTTAACAGCTGAGCGGCATGGGAATATTAAGAGCCTTGCCCTCTGGGCTCCTGTTTTCAATAGCGACCCTTGGCGCGACCTTTGGACGGCTTTTAAATCGAAAGGGCTGACCCCAGAGACGCAGGGAGCACTCCATAAGTTTCCCTTTGGGGTTCCAAGCGTTCCGTTTCTGACCCAATTTTTTCAGCTCGATATTCCACGAACACTTGAAAACCTGAAAAACATCCCCCTGCTTCATATCCATGGGGAAAAAGATCAATTGGTCACGATCGAACATGCTGAGGGGTTTAAACATTCTCGTGAAGGAGTTGATCACTCTCGATTTATTCGACTTCCAAACTGTGACCACGATTTTTCAGATCGGGAGGAGCAGCAGCTGGCGATTCAAGAAAGTGTTAAATGGTATGTCAATACTCTTAGATAAGGTGTTCATTCATGTCATCACTGTCAACCCATCGACTCGATTACAAGCCTGAACTTCCCCAACAATTGCTCGATGTTCAACTTCTCCATCTCACCCCTTTCATGATCGAAAAACAAATTGATCCTGCCGTCCAAGCTTGCTTTCCCATGACGGCCTCTCAGCCTATCCTGCATTTCAAGACAGGAGAAAATGTTCAACCAGAAACTCATTGTTTAAAAGTTGGTGTTTTGTTTTCTGGCGGACAAGCTCCCGGCGGTCATAATGTGATCAGTGGTTTATTGGACGGGCTAAAAAAGATTAATCCTGCATCAGAACTGATCGGCTTTATTGATGGTCCCGCTGGAGTGATCAAGAATTGTTTCGTTGTGCTGAATGAAGAGAGTATTGCTCCTTACCGCAATCAGGGAGGATTTAATCTCATCGGATCAGGCCGAGATAAAATTGAGACTGATGCGCAATTCCAAGCTGTTGAAAAGACGTTGAGAGACCATCAACTCGATGCTTTGGTGATCATTGGAGGGGATGATTCTAATACAAATGCCGCCCTATTAGCAGAATACTGCTCTGGAAAGGGCATCAGAACAGCCATTATTGGCGTTCCTAAAACCATTGATGGCGACCTTAAAAACGAATTTATCGAAACATCCTTCGGATTTGATACTGCTAGTAAAATCTATTCCGAGTTTATCGGAAACCTTGCGATAGATGCCTTATCAGCGAAGAAATATTACTTCTTTGTCAAACTGATGGGGCGCTCGGCGTCTCATTTGACCCTTGAATGTGCTTTGCAGACCCATGTCAACTTGGCTTTAATCGGCGAAGAGGTTGCGAGTAAAAACTTGTCCCTTCGCGCTGTCGTGGGTGAGGTCGCCAATTTAATTTGCCAGCGGGATCAACAGGGGAAAAATTATGGGGTCATCTTAGTTCCTGAAGGACTTTTGGAATTTATCCCTGAGTGCAGTCAAATGATTGGAGAATTAAACCACCTCTCAGAAACAATTGAAAAAGAGAAACTCTCCCCTGATAAAGTTGTTCAATTGCTTACCTCAACGTCTTCACAATGCTTTTTAATGCTGCCGTTGGAGATTCAAAAACAGCTTCTCATCGATAGAGATCCTCATGGAAATATCCAGCTCTCAAAGATTGAGACAGAGCGGCTGCTCATCGATTTAGTTCGAGTCGAACTCGACCGCCGCAGAAAAGAGGGGGGATATCATGGCAAATTTAATCCACAGCCCCTTTTTTACGGATATGAAGGGCGTTCAGGGCTCCCTTCTAATTTCGACTGCAAATACTGCTATGCTTTAGGTCATGTGGCTGCCCTGCTCGTAAATCACCGCGCGACAGGCTACCTTTGTTGTTTAAGAAAATTAGCGCAATCAGCAAAGCTGTGGGAACCTTTCGGGATTCCTATTGTCAAACTCCTCCATTTTGAAATGAAGAAAGGGAAACTCTCACCTGTGATAAAAAAACAACTGGTTGATTTAAACAGCCCTGCCTTTAAGGCTTTTGAAAAGGAACGGTCAACATGGCAGATGGCCGATGATTACCGCTGCCCGGGTCCTATTCAATTTGAAGGGACTGAAGAGATAACAGATTCAATAACATTCGTGCTTACACTTGATTCCAGAGATTAATTATGATTTCAAAACGTCCCAAGTCTATCAAACTTCTCTTGGCAGGATTTATTCTTTTTTTGTTTATTTCCTATGGACAAGCCAGTGAAAAGGATTCGGATAAGCAGAAAAAAGCTCCGACGATCTGCCTCAACATGATCGTGAAAAATGAGACGAAAGTCATTAAGCGGTGCTTAGCTTCTGTGAAGCCGGTGATCGATTACTGGGTGATCGTCGATACCGGATCGACTGATGGAACACAGGAGATGATCAGAGGCTTCATGAAAGATGTTCCAGGCCAGCTAGAGGAGGTTCCCTGGGTCAACTTTGAATATAACCGCAATAAAGCTTTAGAATTTGCTAAAGGTAAAGCTGATTATGTGTTGATTATCGATGCGGATGAAGTTCTCAGGATTGGCGATGGCTTCAACAAAGGAGCACTCGATAAGGACTTCTATCATATTATAACTGAATTCGGAGGAACCGAGTATACCCGTGTGCAGCTCATTAAAAATTCGCTGCCATGGAAATGGGTAGGAGTACTCCACGAAGCGCTTCACTGTCCAGACATAAGCTCCGGGGCCCTATTGGCAGGGTTGGTGAATGTTGTCAATACTGATGGAGCTCGCTCGGCAGACCCTCTAAAATACCAGAAAGATGCGGCGATTCTCGAAGAAGCACTGAAAAAAGAACCTGACAATTCTCGGTATAAGTTTTACCTTGCTCAGAGCTATCGTGATGCTGGCGATTACCAAAAGGCGATTGATTGTTATTCTAAATATATTCAGGGGGGCGGTTGGGACCAGGAAGTCTTCTGGGCGATGCTTCAGGTTGCCCGCCTGCAGATGATGACAAAGACATCTCCAGAAACATTCTTGAACAATCTCTATCAGGCTTACCACTATCGTCCGATTAGGGCTGAACCTCTTTACACATTGGCGAATTATTATCGTGTCACAGGAAATTACCCTGCAGGACATCTCATGGCAAAACAGGGGGCTTCATTGCAGATCCCAAAAACCGATGTCTTATTCCTCGAAAAATGGATCTACGATTACGGTCTGAAATTAGAGCAGTCGATCTGCGCTTATTGGATTGGCAATTACGAAGAGTGCCGACAACTAAGTCTTGAGATGTTGGCGAACCCCAAACTGCCCGAGAGTGTGCGGAATTGTGTGGAACTAAATTTGGGATTTTCAAGAGTAAAACTGATGGAGCAATATAAATCCAATCAAGAGCAAATGAACCTAAAACTAAAAGAAATGTTTGGATCAGCAGGAGTTTAGTGATGAGCAGCAAAAAAATCGTGTTTTATTTCTATTCACTGATCGCCTTCGCATCATTTTCCTTTGCAGGAGACCTGTTTGGAAGCGAAAATATAGAGAAAAAACATCCAAAGATATGTTTGAATATGATCGTCAAAAATGAAAGCAAAGTGATCGAGAGATGCCTGACTTCAACTAAACCTTTGATCGATTACTGGGTGATTGTCGATACAGGATCGACAGACGGGACTCAGGAGATTGTAAAAAAATTTATGAAAGATATCCCCGGCGAGCTGCATGAAGTTCCATGGGTTAACTTTGAATATAACCGAAATAAAGCCCTCGAATTTGCTAAAGGTAAAGGCGACTACGTCTTATTTATCGATGCGGATGAACAATTTCAAGTTTCTGATGAATTCGATAAAGCAAGCATCGATAAAGACTGCTATCAGGTCAAGGTGGTCCATGGCGGAACCGATTTCACCCGCGTCCTCCTCATTAAAAATGCTCTCGATTGGAAATGGGTGGGCGTCGTCCATGAAGTGCCGGATTGTCCGGATGCTAAAACAAGCGATATCTTAAAAGGTTTGGTAGATATCGTCTCAACTGATGGCGCCCGTTCTTCAGACCCGCTTAAATATCATAAAGACGCACAAATGCTAGAAGAAGCCCTAGCGAAAGATCCCGACAACACAAGATATGTTTTCTATTTGGCTCAAAGTTATCGGGATGCGGGCGAACATGAAAAATCCCTTCAATGGTATAAAAAACGGATTGAAATGGGAGGATGGGATCAAGAAGTTTACTGGTCGAAGCTGCAAGTGGCGCGCCTGCAGGAAAACTTGAAGCAAAGTCCTGAAACTATCCTTGAGAGCTTTCATGAGGCGTTCCAATATCGTCCATCCAGGGCTGAACCTCTTTATTCTCTTGCTAACCGCTCTCGGACAAACAGCGATTTTGCGAGTGCCTATCTCATCGCTAGCATTGGCTGTAACATCCCGCTCTGCAATGATGTCCTATTTGTTGAGAGAGCGGTTTATGATTGGGGTCTCCCTCTAGAGCTTTCTGTCGCTGCTTATTGGGTCGGCAAATATGACGAATGTGAGAAAGTGAGCCAGAAAACCCTAGAGAAACCAAACATCCCCGAACATATTCGGGACTGCTTACAAAGGAACTTAGATTGTGCGCGACAAAAACTAATCGAAATGAGATTAGCGAATTCTGTCGTTCTGAATCAGGTTTAGGAATGATAGAAACACAGAGGCACAGAGAACACAGAGAGTAAATATAGGGAAATATATATCCAGCTCTCCGTGCCCTCTGTGTCTCTGTGTTTCAATTGCACTCTAGCAAATTTGTCCTTAGCTTCTATTAAACGCAAAGGCGCAAAGATGCAGAGACGCGAAGGAGTGGATGGGGTTGAAATTAAACAATTAAGCACGAAGAGTTTTCTATCAAAATGAGTTTTTTACCCCTATTCATCTCTTTGCGCCTCTGAGCCTTTGCGTTTAATAAGAGCAAAGGACTAAGCTGCATTCTAAGGTGTTCGAAAAGGGATAATCGGGCACGGGCACGAAAGGTCTTCTTAACCTGATGCGCATGGGATGAGCAGGATAGGAAAGATTAGACGTCATTCCTAGGCCTTCGCTGCGGCTCGGCCCAGGAATGAATTCATTTAGAATAGAGCACGGACATTGCCGAGCCAAGAGCCACCATCAAGTCTTAACGGTCCGAGGAATGTAAGGACTTTGTTATAAATGGGGGGAGTCGGCCCTGCAATCAACCTTGCCAACTCTGTAGCAATAATGCTAAATGCTGCAAATGCAATGAGTCTAACAATTAATTTCTTGGTGTTATACGTTTCACGATTCCCGTAAGGACGGAATTCACCAACGACTCCACTTACGTGTTTTGTAATTTTGTCAACCCAAGTCCCTTCCTTTGGTTCAAATCCTACAGCAGTTAAAAAACCGCTTAAAAGACGAATAGCCAATTCACCGATCACCATCACAGCAGCACAGTTTGCTAAAAAAGCAGGAATGCGAATGAGTCCATTCATCGCGCTTCCAACAATCCCATTTCCAAATAAACTTGGGACTTGATGTCCTTGAATAGTTAAATTCATAATACCTCCACTAAATATTTTGTTAAATCACACTAATTTATTCTTTTTGAATTTAAATCCGTATTGTAAATGCACTGAAAATGCAGTTATCCTAAAACTTAACAAAATTGTGCATAATAGTTGGTATTTTGTCAAGGTTTTAAAAGGAGGGACAAAGTTTACATTGTTGCAATTTCTCCTTTGTTGTATAGATTCAAATGAAAGACTTGACAGGCACCAGAGTGGGCTGAGAGCTTTTTGAAAGCATGATGAGGTGGATTCAATGAATAAAGGACTTGTTATATTAATTGTCGCTGCAATTGTTGGTTTTGCAGGCTTCCGATTGTATAAAGATTGGGGCGCTCGTCGTGGCTTATCGACACCAATTAACCGTTGGATTACCTTCACCCCCCAAAATAAAAAATTTCAGGTTTCCCTCCCTACGGCACCACGTTATGTCGATGAAGTGCTTCCTATTCCTAACAGCGACAAGAAACAAGGCTATCAAATTTATGCCGCTCAAGAGATGGATGGGGCTGTGTATATGATCAGTATCGCGAGTTATCCAGCGGACTATGACACGTCGAATAAACAAGAACTTCTAAATAACCTTGTGGATGAACTTTTGAAAAAACATGATGTCAAAACAATACTTTCAAGAAAAAAGGGAACCACCCAGGAAGGAAGAGATTTTCAAGAGCTGGTCTTGACTAATAATGGATTGGATATTCGCGGTAAAGCGATCGTAGGCGATGACAAAACTATCTATGTCTTGATTTACACAGGCCCGCCCGATAATTTTAGCATTGATGAATATACCCATTTCATCGACTCATTTAAAATTTTGCCACAGAATCACCCAGCAGCAAATCAAGGCGAAAAAATCGAGAAAATCAATACAAAGCATTAAAGGATTTATCTAAAGGAGAATTATGAAGAGAAATCACCTATTCCAATTTACTGTATTTTTGTCAGTTACTCTCTGCGCGACTCTCGTTGGAAGCAGTAGCTCCATGCCAGGAAGCTCAAGCACCCCTGGCGGTTCCAACTCATCCATGGGAGGGTCTTCGAGCATTAACACAGGTTCGTCGTCGGGCTCTAAGGGCTCGCCTGTTGGAGGGATGGAAAAACTTGAAAAACCAATGCCTAGAGTTTCAACAACCCCTCCTGCCAAGTTGCCTCCATTAACTAATGCCCCTCCATTAGTCGAGAAAAATGCAGAGTATTTTCATCCCGGTATTCTTGTCTTGCGCAAAGGGGTATGGGAGGGCAGCGATCACTTATATAACTTAACCAATAACATTGGCGTTTATGTCAGCATCATCAAACCAGAAGAGCTTACTCTTGATTTTAACTCCGACAGCATAAAAAAATTGATTGAAGAAATTTTCGCAAAAGTTGACATCAATCCTGTGAGCAAAGTCGCAGCTAGTCAACCTGCCTTACCCTCATTTGAAGTGGAAATTCTTATCTACCCGATCGAGAGAGGGTTTGTGGCCTCTATCAGCGGTAATTTGTTCGAGTCTGTGACCCTCGAAAGAGTCAAATTGGATGAAGATATGACTTTTCAGGCTATCACATGGGCCAAACAAACACTTATTGTCGGACCAAAAAATAAATTTAATGATCAACTGATCAATGCTGTCACGGATATTGCCACCTCTTTTGCAGATCGGTTCGAAACATATGAGAAATTAAGACGTCAGGAGTAAACGGGTCCCTCCTGCCAGATTGTCCCTTTTCGTGCCCCTGCCCGTGCCCGTGCCCGTGCCCGATTGTCCCTTTTCGTGCCCGTGCCCGATTGTCTCTTATCGAAAACGAGCACAAGTCCGAAATCGCCTGAGAAACTCTGGAATATCGCGGCCGTTCATGACAAATTCGGGCACGAAGAAGAATCGGGCACGGGCACGGGCAAATCGGGCACGAGGACGAGGAGACAATTCGAGGTGCTTCATTTACGATGGATGATAATAAATCTTATTTTTTTTTGATAAAAAGCTGGACGAAAAAGAAAAATATGTTATCCTAGTATATAGGATACAGTAGAGGTAGCTAACGAAGTCAAAAATATACCCTTTGCGCATACATGTTGTGTAGGCGGAAAGAGGTTCACACTATATATCTTATAGCTTGTCGGCTAAGCTCCTTTTATTTAAGCTCACGCTTCTCCTTAAGGCCCTTTCCTAAAGCTAAAAGTACAATATCTTGTTTTCCCTTTCACTATTCACTGTTTGCCAAATGCGATTTATAACAAGATCGATTCATTTCGATTCATGCTATGGATTGGGATTTTTGGGCTTTAAGAGATCTATTTGCCCTTAATCGGCTTCAAGGGGAGCCTGTTAAGAAAAGTTTATTCCCCTTGTAACATTATTCTATGGAGAATTGTATGAAGAAAATATTTGTTGGTAATCTATCTTGGAAAACCACAGAAGAAGACTTGAAAAAGCACTTCGAAAAATACGGAAAAGTTATCAGTGCCAAGATTGTTATTGATAAAAATGATCAAAATAAATCGAAAGGATTCGGTTTTGTTGAAATGGAAGATGCTGAAGCTGCCGAGACAGCAATACGCGAACTGAATGGAGCTCCTCTATTAGACCGCCCACTCCGCATCAGCCTTGCACAAGAAAGAGAACAAAGACCACCACGCGACCGAGACAATAGTTACGGCGGCGGCGGCGGCGGAAGTCGCTCAGGTGGCTATGGCCAAGGTCGTCGTTCGACGATGTAATTTTCGTTATACCTCAAATCTTATAGAGAGTTTTTATTTTATATTGAAAATTGTCTAGAGATGGGGTATCGTTAGACCGATGAGCCCATAGCGCTTAGGCACTATGGGCTTTTTAATCTACTAAGAATTTTCTTAAAATACATGTTACAAAGGTTTTATGGAAGCAGGGATTCGTCCAATTGTCATTATAGGCAACTGGAAAATGCACAAAACAGTAGAAGAAGCGAAGGAATTTGTTCAGTCTTTGTTATCAAACTTTCATCCTAAAGGAGTTGTTGTCGGATTGGCTGTTCCTTTCACGGTTATTTACCCGCTGGCCCAACTCGCAAAAGATTCTGAACTCTTGATCGGCGGGCAAAATATGAATGATTCCCATGAAGGGGCGTTCACAGGTGAAATCGCCGGGAGCATGCTTAAGGATGTCGGGGCGCAATTTGTCATCCTCGGACACTCCGAGAGGAGGCGCCTCTATCATGAAGACGATCTGACAATCAACCATAAAGTATTAAGAGCTCTCGAAGCAGGTTTGCAGCCGATTCTTTGTGTGGGAGAAACTCAAGATGAGCGCGACGACGGCAAAAGCCAGGAAGTGATAGAAAAACAGCTTACAGAAGGGTTAAAGGGGTGTAATGAGACTCAACTTAAATCCTTAATCATCGCGTATGAGCCTGTCTGGGCTATCAGCAATGGCCATCATACCCATTCGGCCATGCCAGAAATTGTTGAGGAAACCCTCCAATTCTGCCGGCAAGTGTTAACTCAACTTTTTAGCGACGACTTTGCGCGCCAGGTGACCATTCAATACGGAGGGTCTGTCACCCCTTCAAATGCTCACGATCTCTTGGCTCAACCCAATATCGATGGATTACTTATCGGTGGAGCATCACTTTCTCTTGATTCTTTTAGTGAAATCGTGAATGATGCTTATACCAAAAGACAACAAACAGCAGGTTAGCGTTTATGGCGTTTCTTTATTTCTCGACGATTTTTCTTTTCCTTGTTCTTTGCGTCCTTCTCTGTGCAGTGATCTTGATGCAAGAGAGCAAAAGCTCTGGTTTAGGTGCTTCCTTTGGAGGAGAGACGAGTGAATCTCTCTTCGGAGCTTCTACTGCCGATGTATTAAAACGATTCACAGCTTGGATAGCGCTCATCTTCTTTATCGCATGTATCCTTCTGTCTTTATGGACAGCGGCGTTAGGCAGATCGAAAACCACAGCTCCAGCCTTTACGATGGAACACATTGAGTCGTAAGGCACCGATCCCGGCCAAAGTTGTTGCTTGAAAAAGCGGAAGAGGATTTCCGCACTCCAAACGCTTCGCGCAACACAACTGTGGCTTCGCGAAGCGTTTGGAGTGCGGAAATCCTCTTCCGCTTTTTGCAAGAAACATTTTGCTTAGTCCCTGTGAGCAGTTAAGAGATGTTTTTGGGGATAGCTTTCGGAACTGGTTCTGACCTGATTTTTACAATTTGTCTCTTGTTCAATTGGCGTTATTGAGTCGCGCAAGCATTAGGATCTTCCAGCAACCTTGATAAATCGATCCCGTCGCTCCCACCGTTTAGCATTCCATGACCTCTGCTTGATACAACATTTTGAATAGGAGAGAAAGGATCATCTTTCCACTCGTAATTTGCAATCCGCTCCTCTTGAATGGCTAGAAACGCTTTCCAGTCAATCGAGGAGTTTATCCTTGCTTGTTGAGTGATGTACTCAAAAACTTTGAGGATTTGCATGATAGAAAGGACTCCTATTTTCTCTAACACCCATGCTCCAACAGGTTCTTTGAGCGCGTGATTTTGACTCATTGTCTCTTCGAAGTCTATCAGAGAATTTAAGAATTGACGTAAGGTCTCAGCGGCAAAGGGATAGAATTTTTTCCAATTTTGCATGAATGATATTTCTGGATTGTCAAATAACTCTAACCATGCTTTAGCTGAAACGATACCACTAAAATGTAAATCTAAAACTGCTCCTGGAGAGGAAAGCGGATATGTCAGTCTCGATCGTTCTAAGTTCGATGCGGTGTATTCACGAAGAAGTTGTTCAGCTTTTTTAGCACTTCCTGGATTTCGGAGTTTGGATTGAGAGGCTATCATGGCAAGCGATTTAACAGATACAGATTTGACAATCGTAGACAAATCTGTCCGGAAAAATTGCCTCATTTCCTCTCTGCCTAGAAGGACCTGTTTCCCATAAGAAAGAGCGAATGATCCTGGACCATAGTCCCAGAGTAAGCCTTCCCCTTTTTTGACTCCTCCGGAAACATAGACTTTATGCTCTGATCCGTCGCCGACGCTTTCCTGGAGATAGGTGATGTTAGGAAATCCAAAATTCGCTATTGAGAGTGCGTTTCCGATTTCATGAGCATAGATAGGAGGTAAAGAATAGTCATATGTCTTCTCTTGACGGTATAATTCGACTGTTAATGAAACGACATGCACATTTTTTGTTGTGTCGTAGACACCTGAATAGGGGCCGATGATCCTGCCTAACGGCATATCTTCATACGCCACAAGTTCCTTGGTGGAGGTGGATTCCGGCAGATGTTTTAAGGCATCGCATTTTCTAATCAGAAGTTTTGGCGGATTTCTTTTCCATTTTTCATATATTGTTGCCGGAGAATATTGCTCAGGATGGAAAGCTCTCCATAAAATATGCTGTTGTTCTGGGGGATAGTACGGAAGGTCGCGGTATTCCTCAAGATCCAAAAGTTCTCGTAAACGCAATTTATCTTGAGCGATCTCCGAAACAGGAATTTCGGTTCCATCCTCAAGGGCAACAAAAACGTGGGGAGCGGAAACGGAACCGATATGGTGTGATGTGAGCGATTTGATGTCATCAGGCGTCCCACCAAAATTATTTTTTATTGTCCTGTCAGCTTTAGCATGAATCAGTTCTTGAAAAATTTCATCGGTAGCGAATGCAGCATGGTGCAAGGGAGTCCATCCAAATTCATCCTGCTTATCGAGTTGATTTCGTAATTGGCGGTTTGCTTTTGCAACTTCGATCAATTTACGTACGATTTTGATATCGCCTTTGATGACAGCGAGCATGAGGGGAGTGAGTTGGTGAGCCTTTGCATCAGCTGAAAAAATCTTGACTCTCTTCTCGGGGGTATTAAGCGAATCAATATAGGGTTCAAGCAATTCCCATTTTTGGTTTCTTGCAATTAAAAAATGGAGCGTACATTTTTGAACTCTCTCATTTTTGCTGTTATATTCGTTAGCTGAATAGTACTTATTCCAATCTAGTAAGGGTCGATGAATTGCTGGCATCGTTTCGCGAGCGGCCATAAAGTTTTCCTCGGATTATTTTTAATAAAAAATTGAAAGATGAGGATATACTATTATCTATTGTTTTTCAATAAATAAAGTTAAATGGTCTGATACATGAGAATTTTTTCATCAACCGTTAAAAATTGAATGTTTTCAGATTTTGCTTGCGACATCAAGAGTCTGTCAAAAGGATCTTTATGGAGAAGGGGCAATTTTTCTAATTGCTGAATATGTTTCGGTTCTAGGTGGAGCCAAGTTAATCCTGTTTCATCCATTTTATCAATCCAATCATCGGCGATATCTAATTTTCTTAATCCCTTTTTGATGACGATTTCCCAGTAACTCACAACACTTACCAAAAGTTGATTTGCGGGTTCTTCAATGATCTTGAGAAATTCTTTAGGTAAATTTTCATCATCACTAAGAACCCATAATAGAATGCAGGTGTCTAATAAGTATTTCATTGGAAATGATCCATAAAATCTTTGGGAAGTTCATCAAAATCGTCGTGAATGTTAATTTTCCCGCGCAGAAGGCCTAATTTTCTCCGTTTTTTTGGTTTCTTGAACCGGGTAATTTGAGCAATTGGTTTTCCGCTTCTACAAATAACAATTGTTTCGTGGGAGTTTTCCACCATTCCTAAATACTTAGAGAGATTTGTCTTTGCATCATGAATATTTACGAATTCCATCGTCATCTCCATTAATTAAACTTAGTTTAGCTAAGTTAGTCTAATTTGTCAAGAGCCAGTAAAAAAATTTGGATAAACTGATAGCATTGATCGATGTCAATCAACGTGCAAAGAATGTCACTGGTACTTTTTTTTCAGTTCGCGGAGGAGGGGTTCGATTTCTTTTTTTCGATGAGGGGGAAGTCGGTCAATGAATAAAACGCCATTGAGGTGGTCGTTTTCATGCATGAAGATGCGAGCAGCCATGTCCGTGAGCTCTTCAACGAAGGTTTCGCCTTCTAGATTCATCGCTTCGATTTTGATGGTCATCGGTCTGATCACTTCAGAATGCAACCCTGGGATGGACAAACATCCTTCTTCATAGCCGCATAAGTCGTCGCTGTAACTGAGAATTTTTGGGTTGATGAAAACGCGGAGATCTCCCTCGAGAGTTTTGCGGTCTTCGGTGTAGACAGGAACTCGAACGATGAATAGTGCGATCGATTGGTTAATCTGCGGTGTGGCTAAGCCGACGCCATTATTGGCAAGCATGGTTTCATCCATATCTTGGACCAGTTTCCTTATCACATCGGTAATCTCTTTAAGTGGAGAAGTTTTTTTGCGGAGGATAGGATTGCCATAGTAGGCTAAAGGTAACTTCATAATGACCAACCACGAAATTTATTTCTGTTAAAATATCACAACAGTCTACACTATCAGTATAGTGAAAAAATAATAATAGAGCAAGTCAGTCAACTAATCGATTGAAGACCTTCTCATTTCAAACCGATCAATCCGTTGAAAAATTATGGCAAACATCAGCAGCTGTACACTTTGCCAAGCCTCGGTTGCAACGAAAGCTCATACCGCTGCGATCGATGAGGAGATCGAAGCTGTTTTTTGCTGCAATGGCTGTCTCTATGTGTATCAAATTTTACATGCACAAGGGTCATTGCAAAATTTTCGAGACCACCCAGTCTATCGGCAGGCCTTACAGGCTGGACTGATCGCAAATCCAAGTTTTGGATCCGAGCAGGAAAAACCTCCTGTGCCAGAGGCCGATTACCAAAAAATTCACTTGATCATTGATGATCTTTGGTGCCCCTCTTGCGCCTATGTCATCAACCTCCTTCTCATGAAAGAGCCGGGCATCCGTCAGTGCGTGGTGGACTATTCCACAGATTTGGCTTCGATCGAGTTTACCCCCCGCATCATCGCCAAAGAACGGGTGATCCATCTGATTCAGCAGATGGGATATCATCCCAATCCATTATCTGATCCCCGCCAATCTGCGGTGAGCCGTTCCCTCCTTCTCAGATTTATCGTCGCGGCATTTTTTTCTCTCAATATCATGATGTTTGCATACCCTCTGTATGCCACCTATTATGATGGCGACCCGGATGGATACGCCCCTCTACTTGCTTGGCTCTCCTGCGCCGCTTCCATGCCTGTTCTTTTCTACAGTGGATGGCCTATCTGGAAGCGCTGTTTCACAGCCTTCAAAGCTGGTGTATGGGGAATGGAGGCGCTAGTTGCTTTAGGTGTTGCTGCTGCGACAGCGCTATCGTTATATGAACTTTGGCGTCAAAGCTATTATGTCTATTTTGATTCGATGACGGTCATTATTGTTTTTGTTCTTCTTGGAAAAGTGATCGAGTCCAAAGCGAAGTTTTCTGCGAAAGATGCCCTGCTGAAATTAACCTTGGCGATGCCGAGGAGAGGAAGAAAAAAGTTTCCATCAGGAGAAGAGACTTTCATCCCGATAAGAGAGTTTAACATTGGAGATCTGCTTTCAGTTCGCATGGGAGAAAAAATTGTTTTAGATGGCGTCGTGGAAGAGGGGAGTGGAGCATGCGACGAGTCGTTGATGACAGGGGAATCCCGTCCCGTCACCAAGGGAAAGGGATCAGATGTCTTGGCAGGTTCGATCCTTCAACAAGGCTCTTTGACCGTCACAGTGACAGCAACTTTGGAGGAGACGGCGCTTCAACGGATCATCGATATGGTCGGCCATGATATTGCACATAAATCCGATGAAGTGCGCACGGCCGACAGGATTGTCCGCTGGTTTGTCCCGTTGGTGTTCCTCCTTTCTTTAGCGACAGCAGGGATCTGCTATTTTAATGGGATCACGGATGTTGGGCAGACGCCGCTGCAGACCGCTATTGTGAGAGCTGTCTCGGTATTGCTCATCTCATGCCCCTGTGCCATCGGTATTGCAGCTCCTCTGGCTGAAGCCTACCTGTTAAATGCTCTAGCGAAGCTTGGTGTCATTGTCAGAAATCGGGCCTGTTTGAAATATATCGGGCGAGAAGTGCATTTTGTTTTCGACAAAACTGGCACAGTGACACAAGGGCAATTTAAAGTCATCCAAGGGACAGAACAGCTTACGATTGATGACAAGAATGCTTTAAAAGGATTGACAGCATTCTCCCTCCACCCCATTGCACTTGCTATTCACGAAGGATTGCAGTGCACAGCTGCTTCTTTTGAAAAGATTGAGGAGTTAGTCGGGAAGGGGATTCAGGGGATTTTTAATGGGGAGTGGTTCCACCTAGGCTCTAAAAAATTCCTCACTGAAGCAGGGGTTGCGCTGCAAGATTTTGGTCAGAGCGATCCCGAAACGCTTCAGTCGACCGTCTATTTCGGCAGAAATAGGCAGCATATATCAACCATATCCCTTGGAGATTTCTTAAAAGAGGGGTGTAGCGAATTTGTATCTTCATTAAATTCGGTAAAAACACTTCTTCTGTCGGGAGATCACCCCGCTGTCGTGAAGAAAGTTGCGGAGAGTTGTCAGTTTGATGAGTGGATGGCCGAACAGACCCCCTTGCAAAAAAAACAGGTGATTGAAAATCTCAAAAGAAAAGGGGCGATTGTCGCCATGCTCGGAGATGGAATGAACGATGCCCCTCCTTTGGCTTCAGCGCATATCGGAATTGCTGTGATGTCAGCGAGCGATATCTCTATTCAGGTGTCAGATCTCCTGCTCACTTCAAACAATTTCAAGACGATTTCATTGATGCGCCAACTGGCAATCAAGGGGCATAAGATCTTAAAACAAAATTTTTTTTGGGCTTTCTTCTACAATGTGATTGGTATTGGGCTGGCGATGTGCGGCCTTCTCTCTCCGATCTTTGCCGCTATCGCCATGGTGCTGAGCAGCTTCATCGTTTTATTTAATGCCCAACGCCTTAGCAAGTAGAATGATTCTTAACCAGTTAAGAAAGGGACTTAAGGGAAAAGGACAAGGGACCAAAAGGACCTAAGAGACCAAAGGGACCTAAAAAGGGACATAAATGAATTTTCAAGTTACTTTCAAGCTGTTATGAATCAATTAATGGATTCACTTTTTTTCCCTTTGGTCCCTTTTTAGGTCCCTTTGGTCTCTTAGGTCCTTTTGGTCCCTTGTTCCTTTTCCCTTAGGTCCTTTGTCCCTTTCAGATTCCGGTCATTGCGCCTTTGTGTTTAAGTCACTCGCTCATTTGTTTAATCGCTTTCGTGATGCTATCTTCTTTGATTTCTTCCGACCCTTCGAGTTTGCTCGTTTTCTGCGACTTTTTGTTCATGATCACCAAAGTCGGTGTGGATTTAATCCCAAATTTTTTTGCCATCTCCTCGAAATATTCCATGCCGGATTTGATGTCGACAAAACTGATCTCTTTGTAGGGAATCCCTTTTTTCTTTGCGAGTTCAGCGACTTCGGCTTCTTTAGGGGAGTCAGTTTTTTCTGCAAGGTCATTGAGCAACTTGCGGGCAATAAAGTACTGAGATTTGTTATTCATTAAAAAAGATAGATTATATGGAATAAAGTTAATGCTTTTTTTATGTACGGGGTAATCAATAAATAAAAATGTCGCTGTAGGACGAATTTTTGGATAAAGTTTCTCTATCACAGGATCCACTTTCAAGCAAGCTGGACAGTACCAATCAGTAAAAAAATAGACTTCGACAGGGCTGTCCTTTTTCCCAAATGCCAGCCGCGCTTTGATATCCTCCGTCACAGCTTCAGCAGAATTTGGATTGGATACCCCAATAAATGCGACTAAAAATCCGACGATAATAAAGGAGGCTGTTGTCACTCCCTGCAAAATTTTCTTCATGATCTCCCCCCTATTTCCTTCTGCTATTCTGGCATGTAAGTTTCTGAAATATCCCATTGAAAGAATCCCTCCTGCTAAAGCTATGGTCGCTGCTATGGTTAAACAAATGGGACACCAGCTGCCAACTTCATATTTTTGAATCCACACAAACATTAACTCTGCTCCAAGAGCCGCAGCTAAGAGCCAGGCAACTCCTCTTTTGAGCGAGGGATACCGAAAGGATAGAGAGTGGATGAGAAACAATGCTGAAAAAAATAACAATCCGGCTACCGCAAAAGGCAGGCCAAAAAGGCGATAATCTTCATTTGCAGAACAATGTTCCACACACACTTCGACCCATGACAGAATCGATAAAATAAACCCCACTACAATAGGAATGCCAGCCAGCCAGAAGCGCCATCCGCCAGCAGGTCTCAACTGATGAAATATGAATCGGTTAGGCTTTTTGTTCATAAACCTCATCTTGGATTTCTCCTACGAATCTGTCAAGCATTTCCTCAGACTTAATTGACAGTTCTAAGATAATGAAAATTAACATATACTTAATGTTGACAATAAATCATTCATTTGTTTAGTATTATCACCATGATTATTATTAAACAAACAAGGTGATTTATGAATAATGAGTGGAATTTCCGATCTCCCGCAGCAGATGCAACTCAATCCTCTTATGCTGTCACAAGGCTTGGACAAACGGTTCAAACCTTGGTTGCCAGTGCTGCCATCGGGGTTGTCTCTTATGGAGGCGTTCGCTTGGCTCAGAGATGGGGTTATCTGCAGCAGCACGGGGTCTTAACCCTCCGCAATGCTGTTCTCTTCTTTGTTGTTTCAGCAGCCATTCAAGAAGCTGGCGCCCTGTTATTAGAAGCGGCGCAGGCGGTGCTTGGAGAACGGAGAAGATTTGAAAATCTCGAGTTCACCGCACAGACGACAACAGGCGAAAAATTACGAAAATATAGTTGGAAAGTCGTTTCTGCTTTTGAATTTCTCCCATATCAAATCGATCGCCTCTTCTCTTTTATCTTTGGCATTCGTACGATGCGTGCGATTGAGGCTTCTAATAATAGTCCAGCCCGTGATTTCCGCTTTATTGAAATCGTGAGAAGGTCGTTCTTAGAGCAGGTCGTTGAGAGCTCAGTCTTGTATGTAACGCAAGAAGCAGCATTATATACTGGTGAACGCTTGGGTTATGATACGCGCCTCATTCGCTTTCTAGTGGCGAGTGAATACAAATTGATGTTCATCGGGGGGTTAGTGTTGAAGATCATGATGTATTTCACCGAAAAGTTGACAGACCAAGCCAATTATGATCGTTCTCTACAAATGAATGCGGGCAGGGTATGTTTAAATGGTCTTAGGGGCTTATTGACTCCTGAGGTTCTCGAAAGATTGCCTTTCATCCTAGGAGATTCTGCTAATGACCGCGCGATTCATGAGCAGCTGTTAAGTACTGTGATCACAGAATATAGCACTGGCACCTTGAGGGAAGCCCCTCTTCCAATTTTCTTATCTTCACAAGCTGTAGCGTATATCGAAGAACTAAGACTCAGTGGATCAGTTCGTATTGATGCCAATCGCATTGCGGCACTGATTGCACCAAATGCGCTGTTTTTAGGAGGCTGTGTTGCACAAGTCTTTGGCCATGAACGAGGCATCACGATGATTCAAGAGGCCACTGCTCCGACTGCGGAACATCAAGAGCTTCTTCGAAGCAGAGATCGTGGAGCCCTCACGCTGCTTTTGGCGCAATTTATCAAAACCTATGGAATCGATTCTCCAGAATTGCCACTGCCTTTATTTTTACCAGAAGATGCAATCAAGATGATCGCAAGTCTTAGAGCTGCGACTGAAGGCGATAAAACGATTTTTAACGGGAAATATCAGAACCTTAGAGACTCTGTTTTACAAAGAGTGGATCAATACCCCGAACAGGTGCAAGAATTTATAGGGACACTCAGTGGGATGATCCCAGATGAAAGTCGATTCTTAGTCGCTATTGGAGCCGCGTTTCCTCAACCTGCAGCAAATGCAGGAGCTGGTTCAACTGCGACAACCCCAGCGGCCGTGATTTCCACACCTGCGACACCCCCAGCTGCTACTGCGGCCTTGACTTCCACACCTGCGACAACCCCAGCTGCTACACCTTCTTTGGAAAGCATGGACTAAATGCCTCAAAGATGTGAACTCTGAACAGGATAAGCAAAAGGGACAAAACAGGATAGGCAGGATCGCTTCGCGGTAGGATAGGAAGGATAAGTGATAGAAAAAGAAAAGATTCTATCTAATTTATCTTCCCTATCTTGCCTATCCTGCCGCGAAGCGATCCTGCCTATCCTGTTTTGTCCCTTTTGCTTATCTTGTTTTTATGCCTTTTGTTTATCCTGTTATTATGTAAGGACAAACGGAGCACCAAACTCCGTTACGCAGAAACAAGGTATTCCTTTATAGCTTCCGGTGGCAATAATCGCTAATTCTAAAAGGCGCTCAAACAAGACTGCCTTGACAAATTCCTTCTCATGGTTTTGATAAGAGGGGATTGAATACTTCCATTTTTTCCCCTTCTTTTTCAATGTGATCGGTTCTCGATCTGCAAGAGGTTCTGTGAAACTAGAAAAAAATTGGTCGAATTCGATCCATTCGCCAGGCTTCAATTGACTTAGACTCTTCTCAACGAGTTTCAAATTTTTGACGTTCCATAACTGTCCAAACTGAGAAGCATTTGACATTGTATTCAATGGATCATTGCTCAGATCCCGGATCAATTGATTCTCTGACTTGGCCAGCCAACGCCTCCCTTTCGCCGTTAACGAAATTTTCCTCGCCTCATCAGATTGAACGACCTTCACCTGCAAAAGCTTCTCCACTAGCCAATTGAACATGGCCGGGGGGACTGTTGATGAAACGGTTGCAGCAAGCCAATCAGGTGTCAATGCTGTATTCTCCACTGCATGCATCAAGGTGATGAACTCTTTGATGAAGTTGAAGTCTTTTGGCAAATCGCTTTTGACAGCGCCAACAATTTTTTGTGGCTTTGCCCCCTTCTCAAACATCAGGTAATCGGCCCACTCAGCGATTGGGGTGACCACTTCCACCCACTGCGCATCTTTTTTCTGATAACTCAAGCAGCAAACAAAATGATATTCAAGGAGCAGCAGGTATTCTTCAAAAGTTTTCGAATCAATCTGGTACTTTTCTTTTAGGAATGAAGCGGTCACTTGTTGGGGGAATAGTCGAAGAACATCCTTTACAATACCATGTAGGATTGGCTCATCAAAAGACAGTTCATTTAAATACTGTTGGTATAATTTGGGGGTCAGCAAATATCTTTCAATAATTGAGGAGAAGATATGGTCGGACGTGCGCGGGATAGCATACCAGTTAGGAAGAAGCTGGATAGGAAGTAGGTTCAATGCACTCAATAAAAATTCCAAATCAGGTCTGAAGTCTTCGTCAAATTTCTGAATTTGAAATTCAAAAAATTTTCGCATCTCTTTATCCACTTCTATGGTCATATTTGCCCGTTTGAATAATCCACTGTGTGAGAGCTTATCGATAGCGGGAAGGAGTTGGTCGAGAGAACATTCCATTTCCTCCGCTAATTGATTGACTGAAAATTTAAGTGAATGATGGAGAATTTCCTGTAAAAGAGAGACTTCAAATAGTGAGAGCTGAGAGAGGAATAAGCGGTTTCTAATGTCTTTTTCATAAGGATACTCACTGAGGATGATCTTGCTTTTCCGTATATTAGCCTGTGATTGCATCAAAAATACTCCTGTGATTGGCCTTGATTCCTCAGAAAAATTTATTTCTCAGAAAATGATTGAGACGAGTTGAAATAATCGATACGATTAATTATACCGAATTTTGTAGGCATTTGGCTGTTCGTTCTCTTGGTGAACTGCACAACCAAAACTTGTCTCAAGAAGATATTACATAAACCATGAAATAATTAGCAATTTTAAATAATTATTTACAAATTAAATAAAATTTTAGTTATTTCTCTCATGTCAGGAGGTTTTATGGCTGATTCTGAAGGGCATAAAAGAAAAAGAAAAATTGGTCTGAATCAAAAAGCTCTGAAAGTATTTGGTGAGTGCTTGTTACAGCGCTTAAATGCTGAGGAATCACCGAAAGGCAGCGAGCCTTTCGAATCATATGCACATGATTTGAAGATGCGCCTGTTTACCCATGAACCAAATTTCGCCGATCGTTTTGTCAAAGGCTATGAAGTCATCGTCACGACAATTTGCGACCGTCATGGATAAACAAACAAGATAGGCAGGATCGCAACTAGCAACAACCAGAAAACAGGATAGGCAGGATCGCTTCGCGGTAGGATAGGCAGGATAAAGAAGATAGGATAGAACGAATAATTTTTTTCCACTTTTCTCTTAATTTTTCCTAAATTTTTTATCTTACTTTATCCTACCTATCCTACCGCGAAGCGATCCTGCCTATCCTGTTCCTCATGATTTGCATGTATTCATTTGTCTGGGTCTGCCTATCCTGTTATATTGTTGTGGCGAGCTGCGATCCTGCCTATCTTGTGACGATCCAGAATTGCATCTCGGGATGTTTGTCCTGCAACTCGATGATCCAACGACGCGCGCCGTTAATGTCTTCAAACAGCATGGGAACTTTAGCTAATGCGTCGGCTATCATGCAGTCTTCGGCTAATAAACTCGAGCTTGCCACGGCTCCCTCTTTGATTTCTTGAGGCATGAAGGTGAGAGGGTTGATCAAATGACTGTATCTTCGCTCTTCTCCACCCCCGAGTTGTACCGTCCAGTTTTGATAATAATCCCCACTCGTGGCTAAGGCCTGATTGATCAAATGACATTGCGCAATCGCTTTTGTGGGATCAGGATTTCCTAGCATGCTGATGAAAACTTTCCAAGGACGTCCTGAAGGATGATTCCCCGCTGCCTTAATCTCTCCACCCCATTCGACGAGAATGTTTCGGAAACCGGCTTCTTGAAGTTTTTTTATCATAAGATCGACACACCACCCTTTGGCAACACCACCAAAGTCAAGCTGTGTTCGACGATCCTTTTTCATGAAAACCCTATTTTTATACTCGATCTTATCCCACCCGATGCATGGCTTAATTGCTTCTATTTCTTCATCGGCAGGGATTGAATGGGTTTCCAATTTCCTTTTCCATAGCTGGGTTAGCGGTTCAATTGTCGGATCAAACCGCCCATGGGAAAGAGTAACGAGGGTGTCAATTTTCTCTAAAAAATGAAATAGCTCCGAAGATATAGGGTGAGGAGTAAAAGCAGGCAATGCATTAAGGCGGCTCACCTCTGATGCAGGGTTCCATTTATTAAATATGCTGTCGATCTCATTAAAAACAGAATCGATGATAGACTGGATCCACCCCCTCTCTTTTTCTGCTGAAGGATCTCCCACAAGGATTCTATATTCAATCGTCATCACCCGTTGACTGAATTCAACAGGGGGAGGAGCGGAAGGTGTTTCTTCGGAGGGCTGGCAACTCGTTAACCCATAAGCAAGCAGGAGCACCATGCATACATTCATAAAGCGAGTTTTAGACTTCTTCTTATACATTTGCGCTTTTCTGATGAAGTTGGGCGATTCTCCTCTCATAGCTATGGAAAGTGTTATGGAGAAGCATGGCAATGGTCATCGGACCGACTCCGCCAGGAACAGGGGTGATGAGAGAGCATTTTGGAGCCACATTGATATAGTCGACATCTCCGACAATTCTATACCCTTTAACGTTATTCGGATCATCGATCTTATTCTGACCGACGTCGATTACGATTGCTCCTTCTTTAACCATGTCTGCAGTGAGGAAGAGAGGACGTCCTATCGCTGCAATGATGAGGTCAGCCATGAGGCAAAGTTCTTTTAGGTTGGAAGTTTTACTGTGTGCGACTGTTACAGTGGCGTTTCCTCCTTCTGATGGCTGCATCAATAATGCTGCCATGGGCTTTCCGACAATATTACTCCGCCCGATGATGACTGCATGCTTACCTGTGAGGTCTATCGAAGAGCGCTGAATCAATACTTTTATTCCTAAAGGAGTGCAAGGGATAAAACCATCGGTCTCACCGATTAACATTTTCCCTACATTATAGGGGTGAAATCCATCGACATCTTTTTCTGGGTCGATGGCGTGGAGGACTGACATCGTGCTGATATGTGTGGGAAGGGGAAGCTGAATCAAAATTCCATCAACAGCAGGGTTTTTATTTAAGGCTTCAACAGTTTCAAGGATCTCTTTTTCTGTCACAGTGTCTGGAAAGTGATGCCGCATCGAATGAATTCCTATCGATTCACATGCATGTGTTTTCCGACTGACATAAATTTGAGAAGGAGGATGATTTCCTACCAGAATAACGGCTAAACAGGGAGGTCTCGTCGCGCTGCCGTTTATCTTCCTCTTAAGTTCATTCTGAATTTCATCAGCGATTTTCTTCCCATCGATTATCATATCAGATCTTCCTTGTCGTTATGTCGGTATATCCTGCCCGCGTGCAGTATAACAAAACTATATCAATTATCTATTTCTTTTTAGTGAAAAAAAAAGAGCGACGAGTTACCCTGAAGTAAAGAGGAATATTTGGCTGACTATGCAAATTTGGCGGAAGGTTTTAGTCATCATCTGTTTCAAATGTTGTGCTCTGGAAGCGATCCCAACCGTTGTTCCAGACCCTATTCCCTGCGTAACAGACCTTGAACTCAAATTTTTTGAGGAAACATATCTTAAACAAGGATTGAGTGCTTACGGATTCAGACAGGAGCTCTGGAATCCAGTCTGGTTGTCTCTACAGAAAAAAAGCTTAGAAGTTCCTGAAAGGATGAAAAGAAGAACGGCTTACTTAGTGCCTAACCCTCTTGAATATCCTATGCAAAGAGAAGAAGCGGCTAAAGTATTATTGTCAGTGCTGTTTGAAGTATTTCAGGAGGTAATGCGGTTTTATTATGTCAATGAAAGACCGACTGCCGATTTCGTCTTTAATTATATTTTCTCCAAGCAAATGCCAAATTTGGTCAGATGTTTTGGACCAGAAGTGATGAAATTGGAACAAAAATTTGATTGAAATAAACACTAAATACGACTATTCAGGATTTAAATAGAGTGTCTGATACCGACCCTGGATATTTACAAACAAGCGAGGTTTTATGATGAGATGGTTAACATATTCTATGTGTTGTGCAGCCACTTTCTCTTTTGCGGCTTCTGCTGCATTAATTGCCCAACCACAGTCAACACCTTCTCAAGCCATCACAAATTTCAGCTGCAGCAAAGAAGAACTAAAAACTTTTTTTCCTGAACCTGTTGTCCGCAGCGTCCTCTTAAAAGCCAATGTTTCTGAAGAAAATGCTAATAGCATCGCTGCTGAATTGTCGAAAAAGAACTCTCAATGGGGCAAAATCATTAGAGAAAAAGCTGCCAAGCTTACTCCTAATCCATTGGACGATCTAAGTCAGCGCGATATCGGGCTTAAAATCTATAGAGAAACTCTCTATGAAGTTTTTTCTCAAATGCTAAAAGCTCATGGCATATCAGATGAAGACAAGATTCAAAACATGCTTGACGAAATCAGAGAAACAAAGAGCAGGTTATTCCTCGAATGCGTCCGCAGCCAGCAACAGTGATAGACAGGATCACCGCAACTAGCCACAACATTATCACAGGATAGGCAGGATCGCGCAACTAGCCACAACATTATCACAGGATAGGCAGGATCGCTTCGCGGCAGGATAAGCAGGATAGGGAAGATAAATTGCATAGAATCTTTTTTTTTATTTTTTCTCTTAATTTTGCCTTAATTTTCTATCTTACTTATCCTGCATATCCTGCCGCTTGCGATCCTGCCTATCCTGTTTTGTCCCTTTTGCTTATCCTGTTTTGTCCCTTTTGCTTATCCTGTTTTATTGTCGTGGGGGAGTGCTATCTTGTTTCTCTTGTTCTTGAAATAGTCGAGCCTCTTTTTAAGCTCCCTTTCAAACCCTCTTTCAACTGGATGATAGTAAGAGTGACGGCCGAATTCTTTAGGAAAGTAGTTCTGACCTGAAAATCCCTCTTCTTCTTCGTGGTCGTAACGATACCCTTTGCCATAGCCTAAGTTTTTCATGAGTTTAGTTGGCGCATTCAGAATGTGTTCAGGAGGGGAGTACTGCGTTGTCTTCGCAGCATCCTCGCGGGCTTTCCCAAGGGCCGTGTAAAGAGCATTGCTTTTCGGAGCCAAGGCGAGGTAGACGACGGCTTCAGCAAGGGCTAATTCCCCTTCAGGAGAGCCTAACATCTCATAGGCATCCCGGGCGGCCATCGCTAAGGGGAGAGCATGAGGATCTGATAATCCTATATCTTCGACTGCCATGCGGATAATCCTTCTGGCAAGGAAAAGAGGCTCTTCCCCTCCCTCTAGCATTCTAGATAGCCAATAGAGTGCTGCATCGGGATCGGAGCCTCTCACAGACTTATGTAAAGCAGAAATTAGGTTGTAATGCTGGTCGCCAGCCCTGTCAAATAGTGGAGATCTCTTCTGCAGGATTTGCTTCAGCCTCTCTACATCGAGCGTTTCGTTTGAGATATGCCTGATGTTTTCAATTAAATTATAAAGATATCTTCCATCTCCTTGAGACCATAATGCAATCATTTCCCTTGCCTGAGGGGTAAGAGGAAGGGGTCCGGATTTTTTTTCATATCGTTGAACCAGCACTTCAAGAGAGCTAGCATCGAGTGGATATAACGGTAAAACTCTTAATCGGGAAAGAAGGGCTCCGTTGAGATAGAATGAAGGGTTTTCTGCAGTCGCTCCGATAAGAATGAGCGTTCCATTTTCAACGAAAGGGAGAAAGGCATCTTGCTGAGCTTTATTGAAACGGTGGATCTCATCCACAAAAAGCATCGTCCCCCTGCTCAAGAGAGGGTGATCTTGTGCCTCTTTGACGATTTTTTTTAGATCGGCCACTCCGCTGAAAATTGCACTCATCGAAACAAAGCGGAGGTTGAAAGCTTGGGCGTAAAGGCGTGCAATGGACGTTTTACCACATCCTGGAGGCCCCCATAATACGATAGAGAGGGGTTTGTTTGCCTTCACCGTCGTCGCAATCAGCCCATGTTCACCTAGGAGGTGATCTTGGCCCACGACTTCGCTTAGGCTTTGAGGACGCAATTCTTCGGCTAATGGAGGTGTTTTCATCGTTATCTACGACCAAATAAAAAGGTAAAATATCTTTTTTGCTTTATCCATTGCAAAGGGAAAGCAAAGGCCATCGCAGCATATATCGCATCGCTGATCGGCATCCATAAGAGATCGTGATAAACCCATTTCAAAGAAAGGGGAATCGGCGTAATAACCACAGAGTATAGGATTGTCGAAATAAGAGTTGTGCAAAACCCAAATATAAACGTCATGATGGGAAGGGTGCTTAAGCTATCTTCGAAGAATTGATATTTATATCGATACAGAATTAGTGTGGCTAGACAGTAATTCAAAGCATAAAAACCTAACTTAGTCTCAGAGGCAAAAAAATCGATGGTGAGGCCGCAGACGAGTCCCCACCAGAGACAAGCAGGCAAAGAGAGCTTATAGAAGGACAAAATCATCATTGGAGCAAAATAGAATAAACCACTGTTTGGGAAAAAAGAGGATAAAATAAACAAAAGAGAGAGGCTGTAAAAATAAAGGAAAATTGTGTTCATTGATTCAGGTTTGTTCTGAGGGGCTTAAACTCAGGAGATTAGTAAGCGCCTTTAGAATGAATCATAGCAGGGATTGTCTTGCTAATTAATTTTATATCTAAGGCTAAGGACTGGTTGTCGACATAATATTCATCGAGAGCGATTCTCTTTTGATAGCAATTGATGTCGCTTCTTCCTGAGACTTGCCATAGCCCTGTCAAACCAGGCCGGATAGAGAGGATTTTATACGCTTTGATGCCGAAGTATTTTTCAACTTCTTCCCTGACAACAGGCCTCGGACCAACAACACTTAAGTCACCAATGAGAACATTCCAAAATTGTGGAAGTTCATCAAGGGATGTTTTTCGTAAAAAAGTCCCAATAGCTGTCACACGAGGGTCTTTTTTTAATTTGTAGGTTTGTTCCCACTCTTTCTTCATCTCAGGATCTGACTCTAAAATCTCTTTCAGACGCTCTCTAGCGTCTAAGTGCATTGAACGAAATTTATAGCAGCGAAAGACCTTCCCTCCGCGACCGATGCGTGGATGAGAATAGATCACGGAACCAGGAGAGGTGATATAGATCATCAAGGCTATGATGAAGAAAAGGGGAGCTCCTATAATCAAACAGAGCATGCTGAATATGATATCAAAAGCTCTCTTAATGGGAATATGTCTGATTGGACATTCGAATATAGCTGGCGCGGCAAATTCTGTGATTTCTTCCATGATGACAACTGAAAATTGTAGTTTTGACACGAAAGGGTGATTTTACTTTTTTCCGGAAAATAAATGCAATGCATTCTTTGTTATTGCTTGAAATTTTGTCGTCTTTAATGTTCCAAATAGGTAACATATTCCATATTCAGTACCGCGTGCGGACATGATTAGTGCTCTATTGACAAACACTGTCAAAGAAACAGCTCAAATTATGCCTACGAATGGTATAGCACACCATAAGGAGTTGATTATGTCCGAAACAAATTTTGAATACGAAACACTCGCAGGCATCAAAGAGGAATTTGAAGTTCTGAGACAAGAACTTATAGAGAAAAATCCCGAGATAGACGAAAGCGACGAAATCATTGTGGCTATTGATAACCTGATTCAAGAGATCGATAGTGTAGATGGAGAGCTAAATTTCACTCTCTCCAAAAAGGTCACGATCAAGGCTCTTACTTTCTTCGTAGGACAGTCGTTAGGGTTCGATGAATCGTTTGACGATGAGGATCTTGACATCGGGGATTTGGAGGCGTTTCTCAGTGGTTTTTCTTCCTTTGAGTTTGATGAGAAAGATAAAGAGCTTCTCTTTATGGACGACGAAAAAGAATTCTTGCTTGAGTTGGACGAAGATGAGGATCATGAATCCAAGACTAAACCCATTGAATCAAGTGATAAGAAGAAAAAATCTGATAAAAAAAGTCCATCAGAGCACAAAAAGAAGCCTGGAAGCAAAAGTTAAGCAGGGCTGCAACTTGCCACAACAATTACACAGGATAAGCAAAAAGGACAAAACAGGATAGGCAGGATCGCTTCGCGGCAGGATAAGAAAGATAGAAAATTTAGGCAAATCTAACCAATTTATCTTCCCTATTCTGTCTATCCCATACGCATCAGGCTAACTCCCTTTTCGTGCCCCTGCCCGTGCCCGAGTGTCCCTTTTCGAGAACGAGCCCGAGTGTCCCTTTTCGAGAACGAGCCCGAGTGTCCGAAATTGTCTGAGAAACTCTGGAATATCCCTACCGTTCACTACAAATTCGGGCACGATAAAGAACAATCGGGCACGGGCACGGGCAGGGGCACGAAAAGCGAGTTAGCCTGATGCTTATCCTGTTTATCCTGTCTCACCAATCGTCGTCATCGAGGTCGGATTCGTCATCTTCGAATGCCAGATCGTCATCTAAATCGTTTTCATCTTCATCCTCAGAGAAATCATCATCATCATCATCATCATCATCGTCATCGTCATCGTCGTCTTCGTCCTCTTCCTCATCCATTTCACAGTCATCATCATCGAATTCGTTGTTGTCTGCCTTAGAATGAGGAGGCTTTTGCTTCGTTGCCTTTTCATGCGCAGTTTGATTGCCCCCGATATTTTTTTGTGAGTCCAATGAAGAGCCTTCAGAAGACATTAACAGCTGAGAGCTGAATATTGAGACCAGAGAGAAGATCAAAACGGATATAGGGAACATTAACATAAACATCCTATGTGTTATTCGATCATTGAGATTAGAATTCTTTCTTCTTTGCTATAAGACAAACGACCATGAAGCGTTGTGTTGTTGTTGATCATGAGCACATCTTTTTCCTGCCACTTAATCACAATCATATTTTCCTCGAGAACATCATAGATCGTGTAGACGATTTCCCGTGGAATGAGTGTGCCATTTGCGAGTTCTACATCATAAGGTTTTGTGTGAGGGTAGAGGTATAACAGGCGGGTAAGCTGATAATTAAACCATCCTCCGCATAGCCTAGGGTTTAAATGATAAAGATGGAGTTGGTTGAACCAATAGGGAAACTCAAAATATTCGTCAGGACCTTTGATTGCCGGCACATATCTATAAACTTCCAACCAATCTCCATACCATGTGAAATCAAACCCTTTTTCTAGACATAAGGCTTCGACGTCTTCCTGGTTAGTTGTTTCAAAAACTTCTTGCCATGTTTTGTGAGTTTCGTTAATACTGCTATAATAATTGCCTTCTGGAGGATGTCTAGAGATATATTTAATCGTTTCTCCATTGAAAAAATCCCAAACCATCGAATGGTTCTCGATCGCCTGAGATATCTGAGCAGTTTTTCCTAGAATTGCTTGCCCTGTTCCTAGTGTTGGAGGAATGTCACAGAAGAAACTTATGTATCTCGGTGGGCGATATGTACAAGATAATTCGTTGTGGAGAGGGATATAAGATTGTGGTGGAATTTCTGCCGAGGAATAGATCCCTTCACAAACCTTTTTTCTTAACTCTTCTCCTCCACGATAGTCTATTAAGGGCTCTTGAAAAATACTCTCAATGATTTCGGAAAATTCATCTATTTCATGAACTGGAAAACCCCTAAGTAATAATGCGCCGTATCGATCGATTAAATCGATTAACTCATTAGGGTAATTTTGTATCCAAATTTTAACCTCATCCATTGTTCTATTATCGTCTTTTGGAGTGAGGATGAGTGGAATGTGTTCTTCATTAATAAAAGAGGCGTTAAAAAAATCGTGTATAGAAGAACTCATTTGATCTTGAGCACCTTCTCTCTCTCCACAATCTGTCATTGCATGAAGAGAGATACTGGCGAAAATTAAGATGGCTAAAAGCATCAGCGTTGTCCTATTAGAGTTCTGGGTAGTATCATACTTTTCTCCCAAATATTTTAAAAGATTTGTTCGCAAATTCATTGCAAAAATCGAATGGAAACGAACGGAAAGGGACTAAATGGACAAAAATGGACAGGTATGGACGGGTATGGACTTTATGGACAGGTATGGACTTTATGGACGAAAATGGACTATATGGATAGAAATTACATGGTTAACGTGATATACATGTTCATATTAGTCCATAATACCTGTCCATTTCCGTCCATACCTGTCCATATAGTCCATTTCCGTCCATACCTGTCCATATAGTCCATTTCCGTCCATACCTGTCCATACCTCTCCATCCTCAGTATTTATAATATTTATTTGACAATAGACCGGATTGATCCTTATAATCAAAGTAGGAGAAAAAGTAAAAAAACTATATCTGTGAATTCGCATATAAATTTAGATGGAGGGCATAAAACAATCGATGGTTATTATTTTCGCTTGAAGAAGAAGCTCTTAATCAAGGGGGTTAATATGTTTAAATCATTAAAATATCTCGTTGCGGGTGCAATATTAGCATCTCTCACCATACTTCCTTTCAGTAATCTATTATTAGCTCGCGGCGGCGGCGGCGGTGGCGGCGGTCACATGGGCGGTGGC
>JAGVJP010000038.1 GCA_020051075.1 Parachlamydiales bacterium | reverse complement strand
GTGGGAACAGCTCGATGATCTCGTATTAAATGCGCTCATTGAAGAAGCTCTGGAAAGTAACTACGATTTAAAAGTAGCGACGGCTCGGATAGCTGAATTTCAGGCACGGCTTGGCGTTGTCAGCTCGCAGCTTTTTCCTCAGCTGACAGCACAAGGGACGGTGTCCAGGCATGTCGAGGATTAAAAATAAACCCTCGAGAATATTTAGAAGATGTTATGAAAAGGCTAATGAGCCATCCAAACAATAAACTCAATGAGCTTCTCCCAGACCAATGGTCTAAATCAAAAAATTCCCTCTGAAATAATTCGTCCTAGCATACAATTGAATTTTTAGAAATACCTCTTCGTTTGACGCTTACGAAGCCTCAAAGAAACGAGCGATTATCTGTGGGGTCGCAGGTATTGGAAGAACGACGTTTTCAGAGATGGCCGCTATCCATGGTTCTGAACTTTGGCCAAATCAGTTCAAAACGGTATTTCTCATTAAGCTACGAAATTTGAGCCAGGATAATTATCCAAATCTCGGGAAAGATTACTCGATTGAAGAGGTGCTGGCAAAGGAGTATAGAATCTCTGCTAGAATGGTTTCACAGCATAGATGGAAAGAAAGCTGTGGGAATAGATGGAATGACGAAAAGTCGATATGGAGAAAATCTCAAGCACAACCTCGAGACGCTCCTACTCGGGCAAGGATAGCATTCCAACTATTTTAAAAACAGGAACTGAGTGAAGGATATTTGTCGTGAGTCCGGTGCCTTAATTGGGCACGCCGGGTTCTAACGAGGGGGAAGGCGAGTGATCGTCCTTTTCTACTCAATCAAGACAACAGAGATCTTAGTCTGATGCGTATGCCATCTTTCCCATCCCTGTAAAATTAACAGGACGGGAAGGATAAGAAAGATAGAAGGATTGTGAGGACCATTCCTTTCATAGATACCTTGCCATCCGAAGAGGGGAGAAAGGAGAATTCCTCGATTTCTCTATAACCTTGAAAGTGATCCTGTTATCAAACAGATTGCTAAACACTCACGATTGAATCTTTCTTTCTGTTGGATAGCGTTATTAGAGCAAGCTATCGAGGATTCGTTTAAAAGATTGTTGTCTTCAAGTCTTGAGAGCAAATAAGAGGATCTCAAACTTGCTTTCGATCAAGCTGCGGTAGTGGTTTATACTGATAATTTACGCTATCTATTGCTCTGATGGATTTATAGATTTCTCAAATCTTTTATCATCAATTCCCATTGACGATGTATTGATCTGACTTTCTGAGCTTTGTGAATCTGATTCTCGTAAACTAGTTCCATGATTTTCAAGGAAAAGGGTTTCACGCCCTAAGGTTTTGTATAGGTTATTTAAAAATGCACTGTGAAGCTTTGGTCCAACTGGTCGTAATTCCCCGCTCATTATTTCTGTTAATATTTTTTTCATTGCTAACAAACTTGAGGGAGTTTCTGCTGTCACAATAGCATTGTCAGGATGATTGGGAATATCGTACGCATGTTTTTTTGTTGGACGTAAATGAAGAATGTTGCTTTGAATCAAACTCTTAACGGTTTTTTCCCCAAATTGGTCACAGAGCTCGTCATAAACAAGAAAATTTCCATTCGCAGAAACTAGTTGTCCTATAATTGTTAAAAAATCTGATTTAGTCCATAGATTCTCTTCCCCTGTGACGTATTGTTCCAAGTCTCCTTTTCGAAGTGCCCTGACCAAGAGAGCCCTCTCTGCTCGAACAACCGAAAATGAGATTGGGGTCAGGTCTCCTTTGGAAAGGTAATATTCGGAATAATATTGCTCCAATAAATAAATGTTACCTCCACAAGCTTGATAAGCGTCCTCGAACAAAGGGGGAGGAAGTTTTTGATTTTGAACGATGCGCGAAAGGAGTCGATCTTTCCAAAAATTTTCAGCTTCTTCTAGGCTTAAATTACCAACAACATAGCTTTTGAAGCGAGTGGGCCCCACAAATTCTTCTATCCATAGATTGTAGAAGCTATCACTTGTTCCTAATACAACATGAAAACGGTGTTCTTGCTTAGTGTTTTTAACAAACCACTCAAACAAGTTGACTAAAGCGATATGCCCTTCTTCCTTCAATTCTTTATCTTCTCTATTCAGCAACATCTTCAGCTTGTTGGCCTCGTCAATGAATAAAATGGGAGATTGTTTGCCAAACAAGAGGTTATATTCAGGGAGCTCCTTTGACATCATGGCAAACGTGTCATTCAACCGTTCAATAGGAGTTCCTTTACTTAGATCTCGTTTAACTCTAAGTTTGCCAAAGCTAACTTCGTCAGTTTTTTGTACAACTTTGAAAATACTATTCAGCCAAGAGGCCATAGCGCCTTCAAGCGAAGTAGCCAGCTCATGAACAGTTGAAAAACTCCGTTCTCTCAGATCAAGGTGCAAGACAGGACGATTATTCTTCGACAGTTCTTCTAATAGTAAGAGAATTAGGGTGGTTTTTCCTGAATTCACAGGACCTGAGATAACAGAAATTTGAGGTTTACCTTCCAAAACTTCGCGAAAATCTTCAATTTCTCTTTTACGGTTATAAAACGACTCTCTTGGAATTGGCGAGCGGACGTCGGTTCCATATAATCTTGATTGAAAATAGCGTGAAAACATCACACCTGACTGATGATGTGGAATTTGACTTTTACTAAATGACTTCGGGATTATCGATCGCTCTCTTGAATAAGGAATATGATCGGACAAAAAGACAGATTTGTAAGCTTCACTGAAAAGGGGTTTTTCAAGAGATGTACCTAAGCGTGTAGCTCCTTCCGCTTTATAGTAAAGACCTTGAGATATCATGGCATTGTTTAACCGTCCCATTAAACCTCTGCAAAATGAAAACATATACGACCTCCGAGTCTAGTGGTTTATGCAAGCTAGTTGAACGGCCATTATCTCGATTTTGAATATGTATGTCAATGATTAATTTCTCTGCAGCAAAAAATAAACACTTATATTAACACCTTTTGACAAGCGAATTACAATGCGCCTTTCTTCATATTATCCATCCTCGCAAGTCAAAAATCATTGACAGGTTACAGTTTTTCTTTTAAACAAGAGAGTCACTTTACATTTCGGGTAAAACATGACGACTAAAAACCTCTTTCACAACC
>JAGVJP010000113.1 GCA_020051075.1 Parachlamydiales bacterium | reverse complement strand
CGCACTCCAAACGCTTCGCGAAGCCACATTTGTGTTACGCGAAGCGTTTGGAGTGCGGAAGCCCTCTTCGCTTTTCAGTAAAACTCGTTGACAAGTATCTACCGCCAACGAACTCTTCGAATCGGGCAGGGATTTTGCAATGACCTGTTGAGGTCTTTTGTCCCGTGCCCTTTTCCAGTCAACTTAAGAACGATGAAACTGTTCCGATTGCTGAGGTTGGGTAATCTCTTCCAACATTTCATGGAAGCCTTCTTCTGTGTCATTGCGGAATTGTGAATTCCCCGCAGTCCCAAAAAGATCCTCACGAACGTACAATCGATTAAAACAGGTACTCGATTTAGGCAACCGGGTATCTCCCACTGCCTGAACATGTAATTGTCCACCCTCTCCAAGAGTCGTAGATCCAGTCCAGAAAAACAGCAAGCGTTCAAGTTGGGGTTCAGTTGTTGTTTCTTTTCTAATCCATGTCTTTATCCACTCAACTTGGTTTCGCACAACTGCATTCCCCCTGTCATGTTCAGCCAATACAATACTGTTGATTAGAACCTGTCGATCCAACAAACCTTGGATTTTATTCATCAATCTTTTAGGACCGGTGACTCCTGCGACTTCCTTAAGGCTGCGGATCTCAGGCCAACGCGTGCCCTTAGCGGTTCTCCCATTAACTGTGACATTAGCTTTATCAGCAGCATCCTTCAAACCTTTTGCCATGGTGTGAATCGGGCAAAGGGTTTGTCCAGGCTGTCCTAAGCTTTGGGTATTTCTTGAGAGTATTATTTCCAGGCAACTGTTTATAAATCCCTGTTTATCATTCATAATCGCTTCTTTGTCAAACCCTGGCATATTCACAATATCATACTCAATACCGTTCCCATCTTTAGTTAGGAATGGATCGCGTTTACGATCTTGCCCTTCTGCAGCATCTTCCAGGTCCATTTTAGCAGCAGCATAAAAACCCTCTAAATTATAATCTAAATCAGCTTCTGTGAATTGATCACCTTTCTCTAAAAACTCTAACACAGGCAAAGAAGATTTGAGATCTTCTCCTCCCAATTCATGCTGCATTGTCATCAACGTTTTACATATCTTAATCTTTGTAGCATCTGAAAGCTGCTCATAGGGCAACGCAATCTCTTCGTCACTTAAACAAAGAATAGCATCATAAAAAGCCTGGTGGAAAATAGAGCCGATCACTAGCTGCTCATTAAAATACACATACGCCATAGCAGCACCAATTCCATAGAAAAGAGAGATGGTGGGATCGTCAGTCGGACCGTCTTGAGGAATCAAGAGCTTCATCTTATTGTTTGTTTCTTGGAGTTTAAAGATACCACTATCGGTGTAAACACCCGTATTACGGTCAGTATTAAGAAGCAAAGATTGAAAGAGTTCAGAGAAATATTGCCTTCTCAATCCCCCAGCATCTATACCTGGTTCACCAGAGAATTTCACATTTACGCTCATCCCTAATCCCCGTTCTTCGATTGCTGCCACTAATTGCATAAACTGCCCAAAGGGTATCTCTATAAATATATCTTCATGTTTAACACGAATTTCAAAAGTTCCACCTGAATAGCGCTCAGGAGGGGGAGTAGAAGTTTGAACACTTGGTCTTGGTTGACTTGAAGGGTGCTGATACGCAAAAGAAGGAAGCATCGTCGCTAAAGGATCCCTCGCCGCAAAAGAATTAAAATGAGTCGTCGTAGGATTTGGACGTGTCGTCGCAGTAGGATTTGGGCGTAATGTCGTTGTAGGATTTGGACTCGTCGCCGTCGCAGTAAGATTTGGACGTAATGTCGTGTGGGAATCATAACGATTTGCCCATGTATTAGAATTCAAACTCTGGCTTGGAAGTGGTGATGGCTGTGGCGTAGGATTTGAACGAGCTGTCCCCGTCGAAGGAGTCGGATAAGGATTCCGTTGAGGATGTCTCGGTCTTCGAGATAGGCATGAAGAGACAACCGCGATGGTAAATATTGCTAACGCTATGGCAGCAATCGTTAGAATAATGGGTCTTAAGACAAGTTGATTAACATTATAGTTATTAAAAATTGACTGAAGGGGCGTAAAATTTACGTTCATAAATCACCTTTATTGATTAAAATCTTAAATTCATTAATAAGAGATTTTATCATAATTATAGAATTAAGTCAAACAAGAAAAGAGTGTAGACACAAACACAAAAAACCCCGTTTGAAAGGTAAAAAACTTCTAGATTTTTCATACTGCTCTTACATACCTCTAAGCTGGATTCGACTATTCCTCAATAGTCCGTCAGTTCTTAGCAATTTTTTCAACGCGAAGCGTTTGGAATGCGCGTGAATTGCAGGTGTATTAATTTAGTCTCAAACAGTGAGAGGAAGATATGACAATCTAAATCAAATCCTACCTATTAGGAAAGGTCGCTCAGAAAAGTGTGTTACTCAGTAAGACGCTTCGCGAAGCACAAAAACTGCTATTGCGAAGCGTTTGAAAAATTTATTGATCGGTGAATGTACCCCAGCACTCAGGTTTGGATATGGTATCCAACATTTTATGGAAAGCCTCTTCTGTGTTGTTGCGGTGTTCTGCATGATCATGCTCCGAAAATTCTTCACGGACGTATAATCTGCTAAAACAGGTTGAAGAGCGAGGTAACATGACATCTCCCCTCCCCTGAATATCCAATGTTCCCATCTTCTCCCAGTCGATAGCTGAAGAACCGGTCCAGAAGATAACCAACCCTTCAATTTCATTGTCAGTTGCCTTCAAAATCCATAGTTTTAACCACTCCGCTTGTTGAACAACAGCTTGACTCTCTCCATCTGGTACGCGGATCTTTCTCACCATTTCAGCTGGATCCAACACACCTTGAATTTTCCGCTGCAACCTTTTCGCCCCTTCTAACTGAGAAATTGCAGTAGGAAGTCCCGAAGATTGATTAGAGCGAGCAAGGTTGCGTATTTCACTCCAACGGCTCTGAGAAGCTTGCTTCATCGCTCTGGCCATCGTATGGATTGGAAAAAGGGTCAATTCAATCGTCCCTAAGCTACCAGTTTTTTGTTGAAGGACATAGCGAAGGCAGCTGCTAAGGAATGCTTTTTTATTTTTTAGAATCTTCTCTGTATTTAATCGGACATCGCACAGAGAACATTCATCGCCTTCTAGACCAAGGAACTCTCGAGAATCTTCTTCTAGAGCTGCCCCAGCATAAAAATTTTTCAACCCAATGTCATTGAGGTCTTTTTCTGTAAAACCCTCGCCTTTTTCTAATAATGCTAAGATAGGCTGATAAGAATCGAAATCTTCGCCCAACGCTTGCTGTGTCTGGATTAACGTTTTACACATCTTAAATTTCGCCGCATCTGAAAGCTCAGCAAAAGGGGTATCGATCTCACGATCACTTAAAGAGAGAATAGCAGAGAAAAAGGCTTCGTGAAAAAGAGAACCAATTAAGAAACTCTCCTCGTGAAAATACACATACATCATGATAAGACCAATCGCATGGAAAGTTGATGAACGTGGATCAGCAATCGGATTTCCTTGCGGGATCAGCAACGTCTCATTCTTCGATTGATGGAGAGCAAATTCTTGTGATGGAGTTTTTTTCTCTACATACAGTTCCTTCAATGAACGGAAAAGCTCATAAAAATATTGCCTGCTTGGACCTCCAAGATCTGATGCCTCCTCAAAGACTAAGTGACCATCCTCATTTCTATTTTGGAATCGAACGTGAATAGGCATTTGAATCCCTCTAGATTCGATCGCCTTAGCTAAGTCGGTGAGATATCCAGAAGGATTGGATTTTAATTCTGAACGCACAGGAGAAACTTGGTAAGTTCCCTCGATAGTGCGGGAGTAAATCTGTGGAGGGGTAGGCGAAAACCGTCTAGGCCGCGATCGAGAGAATCGCAATAAAAACGCCGCAGCAACAGCTGCCAATGCCGCCCCCGCTACAATTAAAATAATCGGCTTCAAGACAAACTGATATGCCTTACAATAATTGAACACAGATTGAAACGGCGTAAACCTAATATTCATAAAACACCTGAAGTAAAAAAAATCTAATATTACTTAATATATAAAAAAATTGTATCACGATTAGCAGAAAAAGTATACAAGAAATAGCACAACTATTCACGCATCTCCCCTTTTAACGCAAAGGAGCAAAAGAGAGTTATATAAGCCTGAAGAAACCGCATTCAACATCGCATAGAATTCCTCTCGATCTCGGTTATGGAACTCTCCATCCGTTGCACTTGAACATACTATCGATTCCACAAATGCCTTTCGATCTAACACTCCTTGCATTTTATGCTGCAGCGCTATAGCAGCTTCAACTTGGGCTGACGTTGAAGAAGATGCCGCGAGGCGGCGAGAAACTGAGCTGATTTCTCCCCAACGATCCCTAGCAACTGCCTTCATCGCTTTGGCAATAGTATGAATGGGGAATAGAACTCGTATGGTTGGGGCGCGAGGACCTAAAAACCGTGATCTTCTCAACAATGAGTATAGACGCTGCTGTATTCCCCGGCGATTTTGTTCAAAACTTGATCATAGCCCTCTTTTGTATGATTATGGAGCGGTCCAAGTTCCCCTCTAGTATTTCTCTGAGATTTACAATTAGAGACCTTTAATACATAGCTGCATGTAGATGCTGTTGGCAATAAGCCTTCATTGTCAGCGCTAATAGAAATGCCAGCCACTTTCTCCCAATCAATATAAGAAGAACCGGTCCAAAAAGTGAGCAGGCCTTCAATTAAAGCATCAGACGTCGCAGGATCTAAAATCCATGCCTTTATCCAATCAGATTGTTGATTCACGACTGGAATTGTGCTGCGAGATATGATTTTACTCACAAGAACCTCTCGATCCAACACCCCTTGAATTTTTCGCTGCAACCTTTTCACTGTTTCGATTTGCGGATCAACTGTTTCGGAAGATGCCACATCAGTGGAAGGTACGGAAAGGGAACGTATATTTGCCCAACGTTCTTTAGACGCCTCTTTCAGCCCTTTGGCGATGGTGTGGATCGGAAATAGAATCAACTCGATTGTTCCTAAACTGTCTGTTTTTTGCTGCAGAAGGTAGTTAAAGTAATTATGCAGGAATCCCCTTTTATCATTTCTAATCGCGTCCATATTAAATTGAACACCTTCCAACGTCACTTCATCTCCACCTGGGAGAATAAAACGATCTCGAGGGCCATCACCAGTAGCTTCAAAGGCAGCGGAAGCATAGAAGTGCAGAATTTGTTCAGAATTGATCTCAGCATCTGTCGCCTGCTCCCCTTTTTCCAGCAATGCGAGAGGCTCTAAATATGCATTGAGATGTTCTCCTGATGCTTGTTGAGTATTGATCAGGGCTTTGCAGATTTTGAATTTTGTGGCATCGCTAAGCTGAGCAAAAGGAGTATCGATCTCACGATCGTCTAAACAGAGAATAGCCGCGAAAATAGATTCATGAAAAACAGGACCGATTAAGGGGCTCCTATAACTAAAATAAACATAGGCCATCACGGTTCCGATGTCATAAAAGATCGAAGTCTTGGGATTATTCGTCGGTTTTCCCTGCGGAACTAATAACGTGCCACTTTTCTTGGTATGTGGATAGAAATCAGCGAACTTTGTCTCCTCAGAAGAAAATTGATTTTTTAAAGATTGGAAAAGGAGATTAAAAAACTGTCGGGTGGGTCCTCCAGCATCGTAAGCTTCTCCAAGCGAACCATCAGCATTTCTAAAACTGGCTTCAAAATTCATGTCGAGGCCCACAGATCTGATCGCACCAGCTAAACTTTGAATATACTCACAAGGCTTTACTTCTAAGTTTTTCACTGTGGGATAAGTGCGATACGTATGACCGTCAAGTTCCCAATGATCTTCTCTATGAATATTGATAAGTGGAGGAAGCCTTGTATATGGCTGTTGGTTTCGACTGCTTACCCGGGTTCGAGACAAAGCCTTTCCAATAACCAAAGCGCTTATGATTCCTAAGGCTATGGCGGCCACTAAATAAACAATCGGTTTAAAGACATGCTGACGCGCACTATAGTTAATCAAACTAGATTGGAGAGAGACTAATCCAACATTCATAAATCACATCCAGATCAATTATTAAGAACAAATTAATACATAAAATGACATCATAACAAAATTTAAATTTAAAATAAATAAAAAAAACAAGAATTTTTATTAAAGAAATTGTAATGAAAGGATAAGGACATAACTTTCAGCACAAGGATAGGCAAGATTAAGAAAAAGGACAAAAACAGGATAGGCAGGATCGCTTCGCGGTAGGATAAGCTAGATGATAGGAAAAGTCAGACCAACATCGAATAGAAAAAAATCTATCCTATTTTATCCTCTTTATCCTACCTATCCTGTTTTGTCCCTTATCCTGCCTATCCTTGTTGCGGTTAAAACCCATTTTGGAAGTGCCAACATTCACAACGGTGCATTTCTGAAATTAACTATGAGTATAAATATTGCTGTATTCGCCGGCGATTTTGTTCAAAACTTGGTAATATCCTTCTGTTGTATGATTGTGGAGCAGTCCGAGTTCTCCCCTATCATTTCTCTGAGAATAAGTATTAGAGACGAATAAAACTCGACCGCAAGTAGATGCCTCCGGCAACACACCTCTTTCAGAACCAAAAACATGAATATTTTGCACCTTGTCCCAATCAATATATGGAGAACCGGTCCAGTAGGTGAGTAAACCTTCTATCAAAGTATCAGTCGTTTCTGGATCTAAAATCCATTGTTTGATCCATTCAGTTTGTTGCGTCACGACTGAACCTGTGCTGTAAGATGTGATATGACTCACAAGAATCTCTCGATCTAACACCCCTTGAATTTTTCGCTCTAGTCCTTTCGCTGCTTCGACTTGAGGATCAGCTGTTTCGGATGATACCAAAGCAGTGAAAGAAGTCGTCGTGGAGGAACGCACTTGACTCCAACGCTCTCCAGCGATCTCTTTCATTGCTTTGGCCATGGTATGAATCGGAAAAAGAGTCAACCCAATCGTCCCTAAACTGTCTGTTTTTTGTTGCAGAAGAGCGTTAAAGCAATTCTGAAGGAATCCCCTTTTATCATTTCTAATCGCATCCATATCAAATTGAATACCTTCCAAAGTCACCTCATCACCTCCTGGGAGAAGAAAACGATCTCGAGGGCCATCACCAGTAGCTTCAAAGGCAGCGGAAGCATAGAAGTGCAGGATTTGTTCAGAATTGATCTCAGCATCT
>JAGVJP010000059.1 GCA_020051075.1 Parachlamydiales bacterium | reverse complement strand
CTTTATCAAAACCTGGTCAGCATTGTTGATTGCCGAAATTTCTTGTCCTGGAAGTATCCCAAGGTTTGCCACCCCATTGTCATGATCCCACATAAAGAGAGTTGGAAATTTATCTTTCTCTTCAAAAGTTCCGTAGACTTTTCCTTCATCTGTAAGGAATCTCCAATTAATTTCCAATCTTCCTGCTGCTATCCTGTGAGGGATTTCGTAAAACCCACCTTCTTGATCTCTCAGGAAAAAATGCTTTCCTCCGATAGAACCATCAATATTGTACCAGCCAAGTATCTGTCCTTGATTGTTAAGAGCGATTGCTTGACTTGAATGAGTTTGCAGCGTCCCTATATCACTTATTTCATACTGTATTTCTGCATAGGCGTGCGAACTTACACAAGAACAGAAAACAAACATAATAAATAAACATAAATTTTTAATCATCAGTACCTCTTGTTTTAAATATTTTATTTTTCAAAAACAATTTTTAGTTGAAATCATGAGATAGAATATCAACTAAATGAATTAATGTCCTTAAATTTTACGAATCAACTAGGCACATGAAAAATTTGGATACACAAGATTGAAGCTATACATAGCATCACCATTGTGAAGAAGAACGTTGACACAAACATGCTAGTAGTGGCATAATGGAATCATAAGAACGGTTATCATAATGACAACGAGAAAACTTGTTTATCTTGGATCTACAGAGAAAGACGCCAACAGACTTCCAGACAGTGTTAAAGAGTTATTTTCTTACGCCTTAACCGTTGCTCATGAAGGAGGCCAACATGAAGATGCTAAGCCTTTGAAGGGATTTAATGGCCGAGGTGTGATGGAAGTCGTAGCCGATGAAAGAAATAGCACCTTCAGAGAGGTCTACACGGTGCGATTTGACGAGGCAATTTATGTATTGCATATCTTTCAGAAAAAAAGCAAAAAAGGAATTGCTACCCCTAAACCAGATATGGACTTGATCAACCAAAGATTAAAGTGGGCAGAGGCCATTCAAAAGGAAGTTTATGGAAAAAAGAAAACAAAAAAATAAGACTGAAGAGATTGAATATACAATCGGTTCTGGAAATGTCTACTCTGATTTTGGGTTTCCCAATCCTGAAGAAGCGAGAGCAAAAGCAGAACTCGCAATGGCTATTACTGCTATCATCAAAGAGAATGATTGGACCCAACAAGAAGCAGCTGAAATCATCGGAATTGATCAACCTAAAGTTTCCAAGATCATTAGAGGGCTACTTTCTGAGTTTACGATCGAAAGGCTCATGAAGTTTTTGAATAATCTAAACTATGACATTGAGTTAACGCTGAGAAGGCATACTTCACAAAAAACCATGCCAGCAATACACGTTGTCATGTCATCAAAATCCAAAACTCCCGAAGCGAGAAACTAATCCCTGAAATCCAAAGATGAAAAATTTTGGTGATCTGCCACATTGGGCGATTGTTTTGCGTGGTTGTCGGAATCGCGAAGGGCTTTCTCAAAAGTCTCTTGGGGAATTAATAGGGATTACTCAAACGTACATATCCCAAATGGAATTGGGAAAGCGTCCGATCGGAAAAACTTTCGCAAAGAGGTTCTCAAACTTCTTTAAAACCGACTCCCTCAAGCAAGGACGCATCTGAGATCTTGAGCATGAGCTGACCGAGACCACCACCCCAAGAATTAATGAAGTGATCGATTATTGTTGATGACGCTCCTTCTGTCACTGAAACACACCCATACACCGGTGTGTTTTGCCTGTAACACACCGGTGTATGGGTGTGTTTTGGTCTAAACTATCAGATTTTAAGACAAAAAACGTCAACAAATCGACAAAAGTCATTTTGCTGATGGGATTGCAACGCCTAACCAGATATGGACTTGATCAACCAAAGATTAAAGTGGACAAAGGTCATTCAAAAGGAACTTTATCGAAAAAAGAAAACAAAAAAATAAGACTGAAGAGATTGAATATACAATCGGTTCAGGAAATGTCTACGCTCATTTTGGATTTCCCTGATCCTGAAGCAGCGAAAGCAAAAGCAGAACTCGCAATGGCGATTACTGCTATCATCAAAGAGAATGTTGGATCCAACAAGAAGCTGCTGAAATCATCGGAATTGATCAACCTAAAGTTTCCAAAATCATTAGAGGGCTGCTTTCTGAGTTTACGATCGAAAGACTCATGAATTGCTGAATAATCTAAACTATGACATTGAACTCACGGTGAAAAGGCATACTTCACAAAAAACCATACCGGCAATACACGTTGTCATGTCATCAAAATCCAAAATTCCCAAAGCGCGTACCAAAAGAAGGACGAGCGATAAAAGCAATTGGTCTGTCAACGCGAGCAAAAACGTGAACCTGACTACATAGCTACAAAAATACTACACCACTGCAATACAGTATCATTGAATATGATCTAACAACTTAGAAATCTGCTCAGGTGAAGGTAATTCGTTATTGGATTGAGTCATCACCGTCTTTTCAAATGTGCCCATCTCTATATGATGAATCAATACTCTGTAAGTCCACCCGTTCCTTTTAGTCATTTTCATGTAAAACTCTCTTTCAAGATGATCTTTACATTTCTGAAAAAGAACCACATTATGAGTCCAGCTAATTTCTGCAGTCATTGCCTGCAGTTTTTCATTATCTGCATATGATCGGTAGAAATCCCTCATATTCCAAAGGTTCCGAGATGAAAATCCACGTGTTCCTGGGAACGACACTTGCAAATCCTTAGACAATTGTTCTACAACAGACGCACCCCATTCAGCTATTTGTTGCTTTTCATATATTGTCTTTCCAATGTCGCGGTAAACCTCGATAAGTTCTCGGTTAACAGCAACCATAGCACGCGTTTGGGCAGCCTTGATCCTATCTACGATTGATTCTAATAAAGCCTTATATCCAACGGGTATCTTTGATAAAGATTCAGTTACAACAACTGTTTTTTTTCTACTTTTCGCCATCGATTCTCCCAATTTCTTTTTCAAATATGATCCGAATGCCTTCACAAAAGAGTGCTGACTTATCAGTTTTCTTGCGTTCTCTTAGACGCTTAATGAATAATTCATTGAGAAGCGTTTCTTCCTCCTCTGTCATATAATACAGTAGTTTTCGCCTTCTTCTGAGCTGGTTCTTTTTCTGTCATGAAATCCTCATAAATTTTTTGAATCAGAAGATTGCCACTAACATTCAAAAAAGTCAAACGATTAAGATGTCTAATGGTTTAACGTTATATCGACAAATAAAATGAAAGAGAAAACAAAACGACTGAAGATACCAAAATTCTGCTCAATCCGCCCGGTGCTAATCCATGTAAATGGAGTGGAAGAAAACGTTTTGGATGAGGGGTATTTCGACAAGGTAATCGATTTTAGCCAACTTTTAGAATAGATGGAGCTCTTTCGCAAGAATGGCGATCATAGCGAGGAGACATCTCTTCAGAAAGGTTTAATTGCTAAAAGTAAATTGATGGCATCTTGTTTTTGGGTCGGCAGACTTACTACTATATCCTGGTGATTGTCAAAACATACAGGGTTTACGGCCACCAATATTTTCTCTAATTTTCGAGCAACTTTAATATCAAAATCTCCATTTAAAGCGCGTCTTGAAAAATTGGATAGCAGGTCAGCAATTTTTAGCTCAGGATGTTTATCATCCAGGTTGGCTTTCTCTTCAACAATAAGCTCATCGAAGAGCTTTGTAGTATCCAGAAAAGTTGTATCCCCTTCCTTACGAATGTAACCTCTTAATCTATACATCGAATTTGGAGGGCAAGAAAACAACCCTTGATGAGAACGCAGACAAAGATAATAGTGCACAAAAGATCTAAGTGTTGTCAGAGCCGCTTTAATTTGATCATCGATTATTAATTTTATTTCTCTCAAATCAATAGCCCGTATTTTAGGTAAGTTTTGAGTTAGCCACTGAATGAACCCTGTAATTGTATCTAAAATGTTTACAATCTTGAAAAATTCCTGATTGCTAAATTTATACTTTCCCTTTCCCATAAGATTATCGAGGTGAAATCGCAGCGCTTCTTGCATATATTGCGGTTGAGCATCCGCGTAGATGTAGTTTGGACAGAGATAGACAAAACTGGCTCCAACGAAAAAGGGCTTAAGTCGATGAAAACTTAACCCCTTATAAATGAAAGAGAGGGTTCAAGTCTTCTATGACAAAGACCTAACCCTCTCAGGTGGTTTGGCACCTTGCTCGGAAAAGGACTCGAACCTTCACGGGGTTGCCCCCAAGGGATTTTAAGTCTCCAGTATCT
>JAGVJP010000018.1 GCA_020051075.1 Parachlamydiales bacterium | reverse complement strand
CAAGGGTTTTGCAAAAGATGTGGGTACAAGTATGGGCCGTCAGGCTGGGAACTGCCACCTCTCCAGGGCCGGGAAACAGATTCTCACTTATGCCCAATCTCAATTCAATAATGAACAGATTTAAAATATAAATAAAACACAAATTCAATTGGTTTTTTTTGTTGAAATAAAAATAAACGATGATTAAAATTAACTAAAAAACACATAAAATTTAAGGAATTAATCATATGTTTCCACCAAGTTTCCCAAGTTCCCTTAGTGCCTCCAGTTCTTCTTTTGTGCACACCCCAATCAACCAGGCCGATGATTCCCCGATGACAGAAAATGAAATTTGGGAAATCGTTGAAAGTGACAATCCAATCGATGAACAGATGATTCTTAAATTCTCTGTATTATTAAAATCAGGATTCGATCCCTTTAAAATTGATTTAGCTCGAAGGATGAACTTATTATTACAGAAAGCATCGGAAAAAGGGAATACCGAAATTGTTCGATTAATTCTTACACCGTCGGACGACATAAAAGGGTTCGATGTGTGTTCTTTTATGGACAATATCAAAGAAAAAATTAATGCAAAGAATGAATTCGGATTCACAGCCTTACATTTCGCATCCAATGGGGAGAATTTGGAGATAGTGGAAATGCTGGTAAACGCTGGTGCATCCATCGATATTAAAAACGCACAAGAATTTACTCCCTTACATTTTGCTGTGCTGAGTGATAGAAATAACATCGTCCGATTCTTTATCACACAAAACCCCGAATCCATTAATACAGCTGGATTTTATGGAAGGACTGCTTTACATTTCGCATCCGATTGGGGAAATTTGGAGATGGTAAAAATGCTGGTTGAGGCTGGTGCAAAGATCGATATTCAAGACAACGAGGGAAATACACCGCTACATAAGGTTATAATACAAGATAATACTAACTTTGAGGTCGTGCAAATGCTTGTTAAGGCTGGTGCACCCATCGATATTCAAAACAACAATGGAAGTACACCACTATATGTTGCTGCAGGGAAAGATGATAATAATAGCATCATCGAATTTTTAATTGCCCAACCCCAAATTAACCCCGAAACCCTTAACGCAAAGAATAGAGATGGAGCCACAGCCTTACATATCGCGAAAAATTTGGAGATGGTGAAAATGCTGGTTGAGGCTGGTGCAACTAGCGATATTCCAAACAACGAAGGAAATACACGGCTACATCTTGCTGCATTATTTAATGAAGTTGAAATCGTCGAATTCTTAATTGCAGTTCCACCCCAAGTTGATTTCGAATAGAGCGGATCTGAGGGAGTACATTGAGCACCCCGTCATGGAAAACGATCATAACCAGAACTGATTTCCTGACAAAGATCCGAAGGTCTGACAAAAAAGGTAAGAAGTAAAAGCACTAAAGCCATTTCTCAACCATCCTTTTAATCCTGTAAAATTGATAGGATAGGGAGGCATACGCATCAGGCTAAGACCTGTGCCCTCTTGCAGCCTTTCAGGCTGCGATACTTAACTTATTCATACCCAGGGTGTTGCCCTGGGCTGTTGCAATTTAGAGCCCTTCGGGCTATAGCAAAAACCAGTCCGAAGGACTGAAACTGCAACAGCCCAGGGCAACGCCCTGGGTATGAATAAGTTAAGTATCGCAGCCTGAAGGGCTGCAAGAGGGTCAAGGGTTTTGCAAAAGATGTGGGTACAAGTATGGGCCGTCAGGCTGGGAACTGCCACCTCTCCAGGCCGGGAAACAGATTCTCACTTATGCCCAATCTCAATTCAATAATGAACAGATTTAAAATATAAATAAAACACCAATTCAATTGGTTTTTTTTGTTGAAATAAAAATAAAAAATAATGTATAGTTATTATCGATATTGCAACTACAATAAAACTATATAAAAAATATTAGGTCAATTATATGTTTCCCCCTAGCTTACTTAGTTCCTACGATTCTTCTACTGTGAACACCTCAATCGACCCGATCGTTCATTCCTCGATGACGGAAGATGAAATGTGGAAAATCGTTGAAAGTGACAATCCAATCAATGAACAGATGATTTTTGAAATCTCGGTGTTAATAAAATCAGGATTCGATCCCTTTAAAATCGATTTAGATCGAGAGATGAACCTATTTCAGGAAGCATCGCTAAGAGGGAAAACAGAAATTGTTCGATTAATTCTTACTCCGCCGGACGACATGATAGGGTTCGATGTGTGTTCTTTTTTTGACAATATCAAAGAAAGGATTGATGCAAAGAGCGGACCCGATGGACGGACAGCCTTACATAATGCAATCGAAGAAGGAAATTTGGAGATCGTAAAAATGCTGGTTAACGCTGGTGCAAAGATCGATATTCCAGACAACCAGAGAAATACACCGCTACATATCTCTGCATTTAATAATAAAATTGAAATCATGGAATTCTTATTAGCACAACAACACCTAGTTAATTCCGAATTCCTTGATGCGGTTGAATCTGATGGATCGACAGCGTTACATTACGCAACCAATGAGGGATATTTTGAAATCGTAAAAATGCTGGTTAACGCTGGTGCAAACATCGATATTCCAGACAATCAGAAAAATACACCGCTACATATCTCTGCATTTAATAATAAAATTGAAATCATGGAATTCTTAATTGCAAAACAACTCCAAGTTAACCCCGAATCCCTTAATGCAAAGGGGGAGGATTATGGATGGACAGCCTTACATCACGCATCCATAATGGGAAATTTTGAGAACGGGAAAATGCTGGTTATGGCTGGTGCATCCATCGATATTCCAGACAACGATGGAAATACACCGCTACATCTGGCTGCATACCATAATAGAATTGAAATCGTTGAATTTTTAATTGCAGTACAACTCCAAGTGAATCCCAAATCCCTTAACACAAAGGGAGAAAATGGATGCACAGCCCTACATTGCGCATCCGAACAGGGAAATTTGGAGATCGTAAAAATGCTGGTCAAGGCAGGTGCATCCAGCGATATTCCAGACAACGAGGGAAATACATCGCTACATCTTGCTGCAATAAAAAATAAAAATAGCATCGTCGAATTCTTAATAGCAGTACCACTCCAATTTCATCTCGAATAGTCTTGAATACACGAAGCGTTTGAAGCCCCCAAGCGACGTCGTGTCTCATATCAAAAAGTAACACTGCCCAGAGCTTCCTTACTATCTTTCCTATCCTACCCATCCTGAAAAATTGAGCAGGATGGGTAGGATAGGAAAGATAGGGGCAGGATAGTGAGTTAACGCGAGTTTTGGATAAGCTGTCGTTCTTTCGCTGCTAACGCTTGGATATGCTCAAGATGGCTCACCACTGACTCAACAAAAATTCTTTATTTTATACCAAGTCCTATGATATACACTTTGGCTGTAGGCTAGATAACAACAACCCATTGGTGATTATGCGCGTTCCTTTATCTTGGTTAAAAGAATTTATTCCTCTGACATTGTCTCCCGATGAAATTGCCCAGAAATTAACAATGATCGGTCTGGAAGTTGATAAGGTTGAATGTATCGGAGAGCATTTAAATAAAATCGTCGTTGTCCGGATTTTAGAAGCGGTTAAACATCCCAATGCCGATAAGTTGACGGTTGCTAAAGTGACTGACGGCAAAGTCGAATACCAAATTGTTTGCGGCGCTCCCAATTGTCGTACCGGAATCAAAGTCCCATTGGCTCTGATAGGGGCTGTTTTCAAAGATGGCGACACTTCATTCGAGATAAAAAAGAGTAAAATTCGCGGCGTGGAATCGGAAGGGATGTTGTGCACCGAAAAAGAACTTGAGCTATCAGAAAATCATGAGGGCATCTTAGAGTTCCCTGACTCAGTGACTGAAGGAACTTTTTTATCTGAGCTCTATTCCGACGCGATATTCGAGATCTCTTTGACACCCAACTTAGCCCATTGCATGAGCGTCATGGGAGTGGCGCGTGAATTAGCTGCTCTGCTTGGAAGAACGGTCCATCTTCCCCAACCTGACCTTAAAACGACTTCACCTTCGATTGAGAATTTATCTGTGAAAGTGGCCAACGAAGAAGACTGTCCACGCTATGCCTGCTGCATCATTAAAGATGTCCAGGTCAGCCCTTCCCCAGAGTGGTTGCAAAGACGCCTCGAACAATGCGGGCTCCGCAGCATCAACAACGTTGTCGACATCACCAACCTCGTGTTGCTTGAACTGGGACACCCCCTCCACGCTTTCGACTTGCAGCAAATTCAAGGAGGGGAGATCGTTGTCCGCAAAGCTGCTGAAGGGGAGGCGATCCGCACTCTGGATGGCAAAGAGCGCTCCCTGGATCCAACGATGCTCGTGATCGCTGACCGGCAACGTCCTTTAGCGATTGCAGGAGTGATGGGAGGGGCCAATAGCGAAGTCGGTGCGGACACGCGCCACATTGTCTTAGAATCTGCTTACTTCGCCCCTGCTGGGATAAGGAAAACAAGCAAACTCCTTGGCATACAAACGGAAGCTTCCAAGAGATTTGAGAGGGGCACTGATCCAAATCAGGTGCTCGTTTCCCTGCAAAGAGCAGCAGCACTCATTCAAGAGATTGCTGGAGGGGATATCGTCCCTGCCGTCATCGATGTCAAAAAAGAAGAATTCGTTGAAAAGACAGTCGTTTGCCGCTTAAGCCGTATCAACCGGATCCTTGGACTCACATTGAGTGAGGGCGTAGTCGAGACGATTTTCAATAGTCTGCAGTTTTCCTTTCAATGGGATGGCGTCGACAGCTTCAATGTTCGCATCCCCACTTATCGGTCTGATATTCAAGCTGAGATTGACCTTGTCGAAGAGGTGGCCCGTTTGTATGGCTATCATAACATCCCCAGACAGGGGGCGCGCTTCTTCTCTTCAGCCATTCCTCCAGCCCCTGTTTACCTCTTCGAACAAGAAATTCGCAATGCGTTAATCGGAGAGGGCTTGCAAGAGTTCATCACCTGTGATTTAGTGGGGCCATCCCTCTTGGAAATCGTTCACGATGGAACGACGACGTCAGCGGAATCAATGATAAAAGTGCTCAATCCCACTTCTATCGAGCAGTCTATTTTGCGCATCTCCTTGCTGCCAGGCCTTCTACAAGTGGTCAAACACAATATCGACCATCACAACAATCAAATTGCTGGTTTTGAGGTTGGTAACATCCATTTTCGCTTGAATGAGGACTTTAGGGAACAGCCTGTCTTTGCCATCATTTTATCTGGTCAAGCTCGTCACCCTCATTGGGGAGGCAAGCCAACTGAATGTGATTTCTTCGACTTCAAAGGGATGATTGAGAATCTATTGCGAGAGTTTGGCGTCGAGGGATATACCTTTAAGAACATCGGACTGCCAACCTTCCATACTGGACGTCAGGCGTCGTTGTATATCGATTCGCTCGAAATCGGCTCTTTCGGAGAAATCCACCCTGCCATTCAGAGGCGGCTCGATGTGTCGCAACGGATTCTCTTTGGGGAATTTAATATTCGCGATTTGATGCAAGTGGCAAAATCTTTGAATAAGGTGACGCCATTGTCAATCTATCCAAGCTCTGAACGTGATTGGACCATCACAATACAACAGAAAATCCCTTACCAATCTCTTCTGGAAATGATCCACGCTGCACATTCTCCTCTTCTGGAGTCTGTTTCGTTAAAAGATGTCTATCAGAACGAAAGACTTGGCGAAGGCTTTCACAATCTCACGTTGAATTTTGTTTACCGAAATCCTAGTCGAACGATTGCTCAGGAAGAGGTTGAGAAAGAACATCAACAGCTGACCTCTTCTATCATCAAACAACTAGGCGTTGCTATAAAATAATCTTTAGAATCACATGGAGTCTATATGAAGAAGATTTCTTCTCTCTTATCTCTTATTATGCCCTTACTAGTGGTCGTTTCATCCTGCACCCCTCCTAAGCCTTCGACAGATGAAGTGATCTGCGAGGCATATGTTCATCGTTATGGCATTCCACTTCCTCCAGACGAATGGTCTGCAAGGGGACAGAATGGTCATGTGGTCTCACTCCAAAAAGATGGGGTGGTAGTGACGAAGTGTTACGACCAAGGCATCTTGCACGGAACGACGACATATTCCTTTCCTTATCGAGAGACCGTCCAAAGAGACGAGGTGTATGAGAATGGAACGCTGACACAAGAAAATTTCTATTATAAGAGCGGGCTCCCTTTCAAACAGGTCACCATCCACTCTCCAGATCGAAGAAGCGTTGTCTGCTGGTTTGAGAATGGGGCACCACAATCATGCGAGGAGTATGAAGGTATCTTGCTGACCAATGGAGATTATTACAATTTCACCAACCAGATCGAAAGCAGGGTCGATGGAGCTCAAGGCCAGCGGACATGCCGCGATGGTCAAGGGCAGTTAATCTATATCGATGACATCGACAACGGACAAATCATTCAACGAACAGCGTATCATCAGAATGGAACCCCTTCGTCCTATACCCCTTATGTCAATGGCGTGATCGAAGGATATAGAAAATCCTATCACCCCAACGGCGAGCCTGCAACGGTCGAAGAGTGGACAAATCACAAGCAGCAAGGGTGGACAGTCTTCTACGAGAATGGCGACAGGATTTCAGAGATTCAATATCAACAAGGCTATAAACACGGGATTGAACGGCGCTATCGAGATGGGGAAACATTAGCTCAGGAGTTAACCTGGGAGAAGGGGAGGAAGCATGGGCCTTGTTACACTTACCTCGGCAATGCTAAACAGACCGATTGGTACTTCGATGACCGCCTGGTCAACAAAGTTCAATTTGATGTCATGTCCCAGCAATAGCTGCAGTGCTTCCGAAGGCGTTGCATAATTCACCACTGATCTCAATGACTCAGTGGTGTATGCGACAAAGCGGTTCCGTCCCACTCTTCGTTGAGGAGGGTGGCGAACTCTCCTGTCTCCGGATCGCAGGAATAGCTCTTCGTCATCACAATTTTTTCTTCTCGGTCATAGAGGATCACCCCATCGAAGGTGTCCTGACATGAGCGGTAAAACATCCGATGCGTGCAGATCAGCAAGCCCTGAATAGAGGTGGTGACACATTTCCGACATTTTTCTGCTTCGAAATACATGGTTTCAAATAAAATGGCTCGATCGTCTTGATTACGTAATAGGGCGGTGACTTGATCTTCGCCCTCGCTCAAAATCTCCCGCTGCCAAGCCGTTTGTTCCGTTTCTGTTAGCCGTCGGAAGTTAAGTTGAAGAGAGTCGTATACAGTCTGGTCAAACTTGAGGTAGTGGTATCTTTCTACTGAGATCCACTTAAAGTAAGGGTCTGAGACGATTTTATAGGATTGAGGTGCCCCAGCAGGGTCGACGACGTCAAGTCCGCAAGGCTTCCCATCTTTCCAATAATAGTCTCTAAAGTGCTTAAACATGATTCACCATATTCGGAGTTGTTATGTCGAACAGTAAAGAGTTAAATTTTATTATAACAATCAATTATGCAAAAGGAAAGGTTTTATCTACCTCACTAGATCCCACGTCTAAAGCAGGGTGCTGCTGCAATTTTGAGGCTGCGACAAAGGATCGGGCGTTAGAAGAATACTTAGAGACATGGCTTTCTGCCTACTGCCGAAAAGAATGGCCGCCTATCGATACCATCCCCTTTGCTTGGGAATATCTCCCTGCTTTCACACAACAAGCCTTAAAGATCGTTTCCGCTATTCCTCCAGGAGAAGTGCTGACGTATCAGGAAGTTGCCATCGCGCTTGGACGTCCCACCGCTGCACGGCCCGTTGGAGGCGCTTGTGGGCGCAATCTCTTCCCCCTGCTGATCCCTTGCCATCGTGTCCTTGACACTAACCGGAAAATGCGAGGTTATTCGGCAGGGAATGGAGTCGTCCTAAAAGAGGCTTTACTCACTCACGAGGGAGTTCTCTAACTGCTTTCATGGATAGTTTATGGGCTCAACTCCTGCCCATCCTGTTTTTCCATCCGCGTCTCTCCGTCTCCCCGCCTCTACGTTTAATTGTCCATCATCCAGTTCACTTAGTGGAAAAATAACACTGCCTTAATCTCTTATTTGCATGACTTAGAGATACTAAAGGGTATAATAGCGTAAGTTGGCATGCTTTCTGCATCTCAATAAGTGTCTAGAGAATAGGTTAAGTGATCAGAGTGTCTGAGAAGCTTGCCATAAAGGAGGGGTTATGACTAAGGATCAATTAAAGAAAAAAATAGCTCAGTTGGAGTCTATGAATGATCAGTTGGAGACAGAGTTCTACTATTTAGACGACTTATTGAAATCGATCGGATTTCCTCGCGGTTTGACTTCAGCTAAAGAAGTTGCCATCGAAATATTAGAGCAATCTAATGTTAAAGAGGAAAGTAAAGCAGAAAATGAAATTGAAAATTTATAATGTATAGTGTATTCTAACGAAAGGGATTGACTTCCGAACATCATTCGGAAACGAGCCCCTGCTTAAACTCGGGCTCGTTCACGAATGAGATACTTTCAGGAGATCTTCATATGTTAGGAACAATCATTTTCGTTGCGGTAAATTTCCTCCCTGCCATCCATTTCATCGAGTTCTCGACACTCCTGCAAAGCCAAGGGTATGATGTTCAAATTTACGCCACTGGCAGGGCCCTGACCAAATTTCACGAACACCATCTTCCTGCGATCGAATTCAACCCGCAAGGAATTTCTTTAACTGAAGAAAACAGCGACCAGGTTCGCCTTTTGGCCAAAGACTTAGCCAATCAATTTCAATTTGCTCGGGCGATCATCACTGAAGTCGGATGTGACTTAATGGGAGTCATCCACCAAGAACTTGCTCTGATAGAGGAATCGCCCATCCATCTTGCGTATTATGAAAATCCTGAAAACTTCGTCCCTGGCGGCTACTCCAGAAGCGCAGCTAAGGCGATGCAATCAGCCTCTGGTGTGTTGTTTGCCAACCGGAAACTGGCCGCTGAGCCTATCTATGAAGAGCTTGGCCAGCCGGCGCTTCAGCTCGATTCGTCAAAGCGGTTCGGGATTGGCTTCTACCCGTTAGAGCAGATTCAATCCTTGCGCGAAAAGCGGGAGCGATCGCATCAAAGCGAGAAATTAGCTTTTTTGGAACATTTTGGGCTGCATCATCGATATGCAGATCGAGGGGATGATGCCGATGAACGTGTATTAGTCTATTTTGGGGGAAATAATGACGAGTATTTTCGTTTCGCCTTCCCTAAATTCCTTGAGATTGTTCTTGAAGCCGAGGAGAAATACGACCTTTCTCGAGACGTCATCGTCATCCAACGTCATCCTGGAGCCATTCATAAAGGATACGAGCCGGAGCAAGTTAAAACACTCCCGATCACGGCGAGATCTCCTAGATGGATCATGTCGGAGATGTCGTCAGACAATGCCCTTATTGTCGCTGATGCAGCTTTCTATTATCAAACGACCTTGGCTAACCAATTTGCTTTCTGCGGTCTTCCAACACTGCAAGTGGCTCATCGCCCTTACTTAGATCTCCTTGTAAGAAGCGGGCTTTCCCAAGTGGCGACAAACAAGGAAGATTTCATCCAATTCCTGCAAGAGGACTGGAATGACTTAGAACTCAAGCGGAAAAGAGGAGCGGTTGATACTCTCCTCTTGGATGGATTAGGAATCGATCCTGATCATTGGCAAGAAAACCTTTCTCTTTCCCTTGAGATTCTCTTATGACGCTTTCATAAAGTGGAATTGACTAGTGTGAACTTCCACTAGAACATGTTAAGAGAAGAATATTGCATCAACAAAAGAATAGGGTCAATAACAATCCTAAGCATCGGAAGCATTGGAAAGTTCATAGCGTCCATACCGTTCACACATCATTTTGGGAGGCTTAGCCGCATGATTAGTTCTTGTTTATTCAGCAAAATTTATTTGATCTTAATCATTTTTTAACACGAAAGGGATTTTATGGGTGTTAGTAACTTGATGGATATCCTTAAGGGAACTGCTCAGAAAAATTGAAATAATTAATTGAAAGTTGATTTGATCTTTATCAAGTGTTAATGAGGAGCGTGTCTAATAGGAGTTTATTAATACAGATGTCATTTTAATAAGCTCCATTTAGATTTGCCCTGGGTCCATAATAAATAATAAAACAAACCCAGGGCTTTAATCCCTTGAGCTTGGAATAAATGGCACAAAATATGCATAACAAGAAACCAGCCAGTCATCCCAAACCATTGGAGGTGAATATGACTAAAAAAGATCTTAAAAAAAAGCTCGCTTACCTTGAATCTTTAAATGATCATCTCCTCTCAGAATTAGGCTATATTGATCGACTCATGCGATTAGTCGGATTTGCTGGAGGCCTCCAAACCATTAAGCTGACAGCGCAAGAACTTTATGCGACTGAAAAAGATGACGAATTGGGGGAATAGACTCTTCCTTTTTTTAACGCAAAGGCGCAAAGAGGAGTGACAATCATCCATGTCAAACTCATTTCTTATTCCTAATTGCAAGTGGGAAACCCGGGTGGATACTTTGCCCACATCTTTTTGCAAGCGCTTGCCATTCTTGCAGTCTTACGAGGCTGTCAATAAATTTAACATGTTAAATTTATTGACAGCGTCTACAGGCTGCGATACTTAACTTATTCATACCCAGGGCGTTGCCCTTACCATTACCCATTTTTTCAGCGGCCCTGAAACCCACGATTCGCGTAAAAAAAATTCAACCTAAATGGATATATATTTTGCAACTATACGGATAAATGACAGAATGGGAAAGATGGGTTAGATCTGACAATATCTTTTCTATTTTGTCTATCTAAGTTTAAAAAAATTTACGCGAATCATGGGTGAAAGGGCGGCACACCCCTTCCTTGTTCGATTTATGAATAGATCCTGATCATTTGGCAATGTTTCATAAATCACTCAACTCCCAAAGCAATTCTTCCATCGTAGATGAATAAGAAGAAGAAGGGTATGAGGAAGAAGAAGATGATGAGGAGGAAGAAGAAGATGATGATGAGGAAGAAGAAGATGATGAGGAGGAAGAAGGATATGAGGAAGAAGGGTACGAAGAAGAGGCTGGCGGATTTGATACTTCGGAGCTAGAGCTTGTTGTATCGTCGTCACCATTAGACATTTGTATGGCAATTCGAGTTTCTAATTGCTCAATTCTAGTAACTAGATTCTCTTTTTCTTGGCTGATGTTACTCTGATAAAGTTCCACGGTTTGGAGGAGGAGTTGTATATCGTCTCCTGCTTGATTAATTTTCCTCTTGAGAGCGATGACGATGGCTTCTTCTTCAGTTTTGAATTCTGAGGCGATGTTTTCTTCAATCTGTTTCAGATTCTGGTTTAGGCCTTGTATTTCCTCTTGCAGCTTTTCGATTTTTTTAAAAAGTAAAACAGAAAAATCAGTAATTTCCATGATTTTTAATTTTGTTTCTTGCTCTTGAAGAGATGCACTCAACGACTCTATGGAGGTTGCGTTGGAAAGGCTTGTGAATTCAATGATCTCTTGATCTGCTGGGCGATTTGCATAACGGTACATAAACAACAGTCGAGAATTCTCATTCGTGCAATCCAGAAACTGATTCATGAATATTGATACGATCATTTTGGTGTTGTCATCTAAAGGGGCCATCTCATTTTCGCAAAGAAAAGAAAAAATAAATTGTTCGGTTGTTGATGTTGAAAATTTATTTAACAAGCGATGAACGTCATACATCTGCTCATATTCAGTAAGAGCTGGCAATGGGTTCCAATCAATATCTCCGATCAGATTTTCAAGTTCTTTCGCCAATGATGCCGAAAGTGATGATGCACCTAACAACTCTTCAAAAAGCGAAAGAGAAGTTGGATAGTGCTTGTGAATGAAATCGAGCAGAGTGGGATCCTTGTGATGATTATAATACTTCCAAAATGGTGAAATAGGGAGTAAGCTTTTAAAAATGATTGCAAAGGCGAAATGATGGAGAAGCTGAGCGGGTTTGATTTGCATTGAACTGACTTCTGATCCTTGAGAAGCGCTTGATGCTTCAATCGGATGGATTGGAGAAAAGCCTGAGCCTAGATGGATTGGAGAAGAGCCTGAGCTTATTAGTGGTGGAGATGACATATGTTTCCCTTATATTTTTGATTAAAAGACAATCTTATAGCATTGAAAAAAGAATAATGTCAATAAAAACATCTTTTAGATGTTACTAAATAAATCTCTTTAAGAGTCGATTTTTTTCGTAGATGCATTCACCTCTTGTTCTAGGTGCCTTATTGCTATATTATTTCTTGTTTGTTTAGAAATATTTATTTAATCTTAATCAGTTTTTAACACAAAATGGATTTTTATGGGCTTCAGAAATTTCATGGATATTCTTAAGTGAACTGCTTAGGAGGATTGAAATAATTAATTGAATGTTGATTTGATCTTTATCAAGTGTTAATGAGGAGCGTGTCTAATGGAGTTTTATTAATACAGATGTTGTTTCTAATAAGCTCCTTTTAGATTTGCCCTGGGTCTATAATAAATAATAAAAAAAACCCAGGGCTTTAATCGCTAGAGCTTTAGAATGGCACAAAATTTGCATAACAAGAAACCATCAAGTCATCCCAAACCATTGGAGGTGAATATGACTAAAAAAGATCTTAAAAAAAAGCTTGCTTACCTTGAATCTTTAAATGATCATCTCCTCTCTGAATTAGGCTATATTGATCGACTCATGCGATTAGTTGGTTTTGCTGGAGGGCTTCAAACCATAAAGCTAACAGCACAAGAACTTTATGCGACTGAAAAAGATGACGAATTGGGAGAATAGACTCCCCCTTAGACCAGTCACAGAGCAGGCCTTGGTTCGATCACGATTTCTTAGCTGAGCAGCGCGTGCAAATCTTCTAACGTCAGCGTTTGGGGGACGAGGTCCGGATCAAAGATTTCATCAATCAGCATCCGTTTGGCTGCTTTTAACTTCATCATCTTCTCCTCGATCGTTTCAAGGATGACAAGTCGTTTAGCGATGACAGGGTCTTCCCGTCCAATCCGATGGGCCCGATTGATGGCTTGTTCTTCGACAGCCTCATTCCACCAAGGATCATACAAGTAGACGTAATCGGCTGCTGTTAAATTTAATCCAACGCCTCCCGCTTTCAAGCTGATGAAGAAAATCGACTGGCTAGGATCTTCTTGGAAACGATTCACCACTTTTTCTCTGTCTAATGTGCTTCCATCCAAATAGCCGTAGGACCACTTTTTCTTCTGAGCTCGCTGAGCCATGAGCTTTAACATCGAGGTGAATTGGCTATAGACGAGAACTTTGTGCCCCTCTTCAACGATCGTCTCTAACTCTTCGAATAACGTTTCGAGTTTTGAACTTTTTGGCATTGACTCTTCGCCGATATAAGAAGAGAGGAGAAGAGGATCGCAGCAGACCTGCCGGAGGCGTAAGATGGCTTCAAGAATTTCCAGACGGTGTTTTGAGATTCCCTCTTCCTGAACTTTTTTCAATAACCCACCCTTAAACTGGACCACTAGACGGTCGTAGAGTTTTCGTTGCTCTTCATCCATTTCAATCCAGACCACCTGATCTATGCGAGGAGGGAGATCAGCAGCAACGTCTTTCTTCAGGCGGCGCAAGATAAAAGGGAAGATCTTTCGTTTGATTTTATCGATATAGCGGCGGTCAGCCTGCGAGGCTTCAACATCAGCATCAAATTGCTCTTTTGATCCTAAAAGGTCGGGCATGAGGAAGTGAAAATGGGACCATAACTCTCCGAGGTGGTTTTCTATCGGCGTCCCGGTGATGCTGATTTTGATCCCTCCTTTTAACTGTTGGACTGCTTGAAAAGTTTGTGTAGAGGCGTTTTTGATTGTTTGAGCTTCATCTAATGTGATTGAACCATATTCCAATTCTTGTAAGAGAGCGAGGTCGATGCGCAGTGTCGCATAAGAGGTGATGACAATATCAAAAGGTTGGATGTCTTTGATGCTTTTGGCTCGAAGCGGCCCTTGATGAATCAAACTGCGATAAGAGGGGAGGAAACGGGAGATCTCGTTTTTCCAATTGAAAAGGAGCGACGTTGGAACGACAACAAGGTGGGGTTTATCTTTAGAAAGTGTGGAGAGGAAAGCGAGGATCTGAACAGTCTTTCCAAGCCCCATTTCGTCTGCTAATATTCCGTTAAATCCATACTCGGTTAAAAAAGAGAGCCAGTTCAGTCCCTCTTGTTGATAAGGCCTGAGAATCCCTTCGAAGGCAGGTGCGGCGGCAGTGGTTTCAATCCCATGAAAATTTTGACATTTCTCTTTCAAATTCGCGAGCGATGCGTCAGCATCTCCATATTCCCAAAGTGGAGCTAACGCATTGAAGCGAGATTTCTTGATGTGAAGTGCGCCGCCGACGATTTCTCCTTCTTCGGCAAGTTCTTGTATCGCTGAAGAACTGTTGTCGAAAGGGACCAATCCGATGGTATCTTTGGAAAGTTCGAGGAATTTTTCCTTTCTATTAAAGGCTCCGATCACCTGTTTAACGTCAGCTTCATGGGATTCATAGTACAATTTTCCTTGAACAGCTAAGGCTTGCGGCTTTAATTCAAAGTTTAGCTTGATCCCTGTCTGCCTGACTAGACGGCGTCCACGGGCGTCTTCGATGTGCCAACCCACTTCAAGGAGAAAAGAGAGGCTCTTAGCGACTTTATCCATGGGACAATAATAATGAGAGTCGTCGACGATTTTTTTGAGGTAATCGGTCTCTAAGAGGTCTTTTTCCCATCCCAACTCAACACCTTCTTGCCTCTTGAGCAGCGGCTTCCCTTGATGAGTTTTTGTTGGAGATTGTGAATCGTGCAGGGCGAAGCGGATGCCGTTGCCATAGTCCATCCAAAGATCGGCAAACGATCCCCATCGATCTTTGAGGATGAGGATGGGGTAGGGGATGGCTTCAACAAGGGCTATCTCTTTTGTCGTGTTGAGGAAGATCAGCTGCGGCGTCTCTAAGTCCTCGGGATCGATGTCATCTAAAAATGTTTGTTTAGCAGGCCCCTCCAAGAATCTGGTGCTTTGCATCATCTCCTGAAGCTTTTTCCAGCTGATGTGTGTTGACAAAGTTTTCAATGTGATCCCATAGATAAACCAATGGGGCTTTCCTGGTCCCACCATCGCGCAATCAGACAGAGCGATGTCCCGATCTCGCCAGCGGATCCGTCCATTGACAGCGAGTTTACCTTCTCCTTCCATCTTGGCTTCATAGTACAATTCTGCGGCTCCAAATACATCAATGATCAGCTGATTATCCTTAAAAAAACATTTCTGTGTTGGGGCTAATAGTGTCCAGGCCTCATTGACCTGACTTAGCGGAACGTGAAATTGTTTGATGAGCTGTTTCTCTTCTTGAGGGGAGCGGCCTGTTTTTTTTCGTTGTTCGTCATTCTCTGTTTTGAGCAAGAACGAAAACACCTCTTGATCTGCAGGGGAGCGGGCTAAAGAACGCCATTGAGGGGCTGTTTTCCCTTCGGAACAAGGGGAAAGCTTGTAGGTAAAATTCTCTTTATGGGCTTCGTATAGGTCTAAAACAAGCATGCCTTGTTTCAACGTCTCTTGGGAATTGATCGAATAGGCAAGTTCTTTCATCTGTTAAATATCATGTTGTGCTATGATGGTTTATTGTTTTGCGCTCTAATGTCGAATTAATGCAATTAGACACTAGCATAACCTATTTTGATATATAAAGGCTATTATGTCTCGACTGCCTATATGGGAAAGTCATTGGGAGTTTTCTGAAGAGGAATGGGATCGGCAGGCCGCCGTCGCTGCACAACAACACCCTCTGAAGGGGCTGAAGCAGCTGCCTCAGATGCCTGGCATCACTAAAGAAACAGCGAAAGGGCTCAAGTGGAAAAGCCTGCTTTGGATGATCAGAAAAGATGTTAAAGGTGAAATTCGAAAAGGATTCTTCAAACATCCTTTCAAATACATGTGGGAGCTCATTAAATCTGCTTTGAAAAGCAAGCCCTATCTAAGAGAAGGCGATTTTTTCTTGTATGGGGTCGATTCATTGACACAGTTTAATGCGCTGATCACAGAACAGAATTCACTCCTTGTTTTGGGCTTTTCTTATTGTCATAAGCCCTTTGAATGTCCTTCAGGGAGGTTCACTCCAGAATGCATTCGCGACTCGCAACATCCTGTCTGCCAGCAATGCTTCATCGGAAAAGCACTCCATGCTTCTGCCCACCCTCAAACGATTCCGCTCATCATTCCAACCATCCATTATATCGGCGGTAAAATCTTTGAAATTGTCCACGATAACCCAGAAAAACAGATTTTATTCATCATCACAGCCTGCGAGATGACTTTAGAGATGTTTGGCGATTGGGGGAATATGGTCAATATCCGAGGGCTAGGCGTCCGTTTAGATGGACGGATCTGCAATACGATGAAAGCGTTCGAGCTGTCCGAGGAGGGGATCAAACCCGGATTAACTGTCGTGTTGAGCGAAACCCAAAAAGCTATTCTTCAGTTCATCCGCGCGCGTGCAAAGGCGTTAAGACAGGATTAGCAGGATCACGCAACTTCACAAAACAATAAAAACAGGATAGACAGGATAAGAAAGATAGGACGGGAAAAATAAATTTAGAATAAAAAATTAAACTATTTAAACCTATCCTATTTTTTCATCATTTTCTTCTCTATCCTGCCTATCCTGCCGCGAAGCGATCCTGTCTATCTTGTTTTTTTGCTTATCCTGCCTATCTTGTTTTAGTTACGCGACGTTGTAGTGATGCGCTCTTCTGAATGGCTTATGGGGGTTTTGGAGGTGGTAGGGCCTCACCTTCGGCGATGTTTTACATGTTTCACAACAGCATCCTTGATACTTCACTATACAGTCAGGGCAGCAGAGAAACAGTGTGTTGCAATCCATGTTAGCACAATTGTAGTAGGAGTCATTCGCTTTTTCGCAGAAGTGGCAAGTGCCAATCACTGGGGTGGGCTCATCTGCAATAGGGACAGTCATCCGGTCATCAAAAACAAAAAGCCTTCCCAGCCAGTGTTCGCTCCCTTGTTGTAGTCCATAGTTGATCACTCCGCCATCCAGTTGATAGACTTGCTCGAACCCTTCTTTCTTCATCAGAGCAGAGTAGAGCTCGCAACGGATTCCTCCAGTACAATACATCATCACAGGGGTTTTTTTCGGGTCGACGCGCGTTTTCAGTTCATCGGTGTAGCTGCGGAACTCTCTAAACGTTTCACAAGGCGGGCATTCCGCTCCTTCAAAACGGCCGACTTGCCACTCATAATCATTTCTTACGTCGATGAGAAGAGGTCTGTCTTCGCTCTCGAGGAGAGTTTTCCATAATTCTGGTGAGGCGTGTTCGCCTGCTAACGAAAGATCAACTTCTTCGTCCAAGGCGACGAGCTGTTTCCGATATTTCACTGTTTGCCGTGGGAACACATTTTCATGATAGGGGTGAATTTTGAAGGGGATGTCTTTATAGAGAGGATTGGCATGCATCCACTTCATATATTCTTCCGCGTCTTCTTTAGTGCCGCTCATCTGTCCATTGATTCCATTTTCAGAGATGTAGATACGGGAGGTGATCTGGCGGTTTTTAAAGAAGGCTTTGTGCGCTGCAACCTCTTGATGAGGATTTGGTATGTCAGTAAAACGATAAAAGGCGAGGACATAATGGGTTGAAGGGATCGATTGTAGGGACATAGGCTTTCTCCAAGAGTAAAATGATAGCACTTAATCAGTCAGTGGCATCATAGCTGAAAGTGATTTTTTTGTCAGCTCGAAATGGACATGATCGGCTATGGACAAATGTCATGAACTAGATTTTTCCTAGCAAAAAATCTCCACTTTTGGCGATAATTAAAACCGTTTTTAAAATGGAGTTTACACTATGTCATCGAATAATCTTATTCATCTTACAGATAAGAATTTTAAAGAGGAAACAGCCAAAGGACTCGTACTCGTCGATTTCCACGCTATCTGGTGCGGCCCATGCCGAACGATAGCTCCTGTTGTCGAGCAGTTAGCAACTGTGGTTGCAGGAAAAGCAAAGGTGGGAAAATTAGACATCGAAGAAGCCCACGACACATCTGTTGAGCTTCAAATCACTCTCGTTCCAACGTTAATTTTGTTTAAGGATGGAAAAGAGGTTAAAAGAATTCAAGGGGTCAAAGATTTAGACTATCTGCAAAAGCTCGTCGAATCTTATCTTTAGCCTGACAAGAGCTCAAGAGAATGTGGAAGAGGGCTTCTAGAGTCCTGAGTAACACAATATCCTGCCCTATCCTTCCCATCCTGTTAATTTTACAGGATGGGAAGGATAGGGCAGGATATTGTGTTACTCAGGACTCTAGAAGCCCTCTTCTGTAATCAACGAGATTTCAGGTGTAGATTCGTCTGACTTTCTGGGATCGGATTGCAAGCGAAGCAAATGTCCGTTAGAAGAACTAGCACTCGCCAGCTTTAGATCTGCTGGAGGACTCATGGGGCCGCTAAATGATCGCACAGGTCGCATTTTATTAGATGGCGGGGCCGTCCTGAAAGATGCTCTGGGATCCGAAGCTGAACTAATCTTTCGCGGCCGATACTGACTTGGCCAAATACTTAAAGTTCCTTGAATATTCTCTAAAATTGAATCTGACACTTCATCCAATGCATTCGTTAAACCGCATGAGACAACACGACCAGATTTGTCTTTGATAGGCATAGACCTGCTGTCAATCACACCGATTGTGAGGTGACTCTTGATTGGAAGATGGAAATGGATTTGTTCGTCGTTGATGATGGCTTCATATTCAATGGCATCCCCAGATGCTGTACGAGGCTGTTTTTGTAGTAAATATTCTAAAGAAGTTATTGTAATCTCCTGTAGTTTCCCTTCTAACATCACATAAATAGACTGAGTGACATACACATCTCGTACTTTCACAAAAATTTCATCGCATCGTCTAATCTTAACGCCCTCTATTGAAGTTGATTGAATTTCAGAAATACTAATGGGGGGTTCTGGTGGTGTCAATAGGGTGACACTTGGCTCGATCGAGCTACTGCTTAAAGAAGATATTGGAAAGGGAAGCGTCTTGATACTCGGACTTTTACGTACAACTCTTCTTGAACTTGAATATTCTGAAGCAGGCATAGGAGGGAGCTTTGCGATGCTGTCGCTTGAAGAACTGGCAGAGGTTGTTAATGCAGGACGAGATCTACTCGATCGATCTGATAGACCGTGTTGGAATATTCCATTCAATTTTATTTGAGTGATCATGTAGGAATTCATCTTATTCAGTTTTTCGAAAGGTTTACAGTGCATAACCTCTAATCCGTTTTGGATGGGGATGAGTTCTTCACTGAGAATCCCTACTTTTAGGTCTTGGTCTCTGGGCACCCAGAAATGGATCAGTCCATGATCAGGAGGAAGCCAGAAATGGATGGGATGCTTACTATTTTTTCCAGGGATCTTCATCATTTTAACCACTTCGTACCATTTCCCCGATGGCGCCTGATCTTGTCTTTCCAGAAAAGTTTTCAGTGATACATCGGTAGTAATTTCTTGAATACGACCTTTTGTGAGAGTGTCTCGAACGTAAATTGGCTGGATCACATCCAAGTTGGGATTCTGCACAAATAGGGCGAGATAGATCGTAGAATATGGTTTTGAAGACGAATCTGATAGCATAATTAAAAACCTTTATATTATTTTATTTTCAAAAAATTAATTATTTTGCGCGAATAGCTCATCTCGATCTGAAATTTTCTTAATATCGTGATTGACGTTGTGATGGTATAAAAAATGATAATTAATTTGAACTAAAAAATAAATTAACTGTTCACACCACATCTTTTGAGTCGAACAAGGAAAGGGTTGTGCTACCCTTTCACGCATGATTTGCGTAAAAAAAATTCAAGCTAATTGAGTACACATTTTGCGATCTCATGTGCGGATAATGATATATTCAAATGCAATAAAACTTTTTTAAGTTCATTAACTAAAGGGGGCATGTAATATTGTTTCAAGCCTGTAGGAATGACAGGATGGGAAAGATGGGTTAGATCGACAATATCTTTTCTATTTTGTCTATCTAAGTTTAAAAAAATTTACGCGAATCATGGGTTTCAGGGCCTCACTGGAAGGGGGATTTCTACGCATCCACTCAAGGCTATAAATTTTCCCCTTTGCGTTTTTGCGGCTTCTTTGCTTCTTTGCGTTAAAAATTCAGAACTCATTATTGAACGATCGATTTCCAGTATTTCCTGTTTTTTGGGGAGAGGGATCCATTGAGCTTGAAAAAATGCACAGTCTTGGAACCATGCGTCTGTGTGTCGATGAAGGCGATGCGGCCATCTTTAGAGAAGGGGATATTGTCGGGTTTAGCGCAGTCTCGAAGCCCGAGCTCTTCAAGGATGAGATAAAGGGTATCAAGAAGTTCGCGAGTGACAGCCTTGCTTGCCCATGCCTGTTTGTTTTTTCGATCAGAGAGGATCTCCATGTCCTCTTCGACTAAGATGGACTGTCTTTGATAATAGCCTTCAGGGGGAAGAGGGTGTTTGGGAAGGAGGTAGATCCATTTGTAAGGAACTTTAAACTCCGCTTCTAAGCGATATTGAGCGAGGTAGGCTCTAATTTTATTGGCTCCATCAACACGCATCTTCCAAAATTCATGTTCGGGGAGGTTTTTATGCGGCCGCTGAGCATCGAGGTAGAGTTTGAAGATGTATCCTGGAAACGAGGGGTGCCTCGTCACAATCAATTTGGTGAATTTGCGAGGTTTTGCTTTAATAAACCCGGCTTTCGTTAATGTTTTCATATTCAGTGTCACCCGCGCAGAAGAGAACAATGCATCTAAACGGGATTTGATGGGATGATGCTTCTTCATCAGGAAGGGGGCGAGTTCAGTAGAAATTGATTTCTTTTTGATTTTGCCTCTTTGAAAGCATTCGTGGGGGGAATGAGAGGCGAGCGTCTCTGCTCCGATCAATCCGGCAATAGTGAGAAAGGCTAATGCAAAAAAGATTAAGCGGTTAATAAGAGAACCAAAGCCCTGCATAGCAGCCTCCTCCCGCTCCGACATTTTGCCCCCAGATGTGCTTGTTAAGTCCTATCGTTAAATATAGATGCTGGGTAATTGAAGCCAGGCATTCAATTTTCCCATTTAACAAGCGGGGATTCGGATTATAGATGACGTTATTGAAATTGTCTTCAGAGCGGCCATTATTGACACCGTAGAGGAGTTCGCCTGTAGCGATGACAGTGACCCATTTAAAGAGTTGATAGCCTGCTGCTAAGTTGAGGATGAACTGATCCGAAGGGTAGCCGTCATAGATGCGGTAGCCGACGTTGAGGTCAACCCACCCTTCCCGTTCGAAAAGCAAAAATAGATCTGAATAGAGGAGGCTTCCTTGCACGCCTCCTTGTCCATAGCGGATGGAGGATTTTTTCTTCCCAGCAGGAATAATGGCGATCACTTGTGCAGTGAAAACTTGGCCTCTGTCATGATAGAGCATCGATTTCCACCCGAGTTCCACATCCTCCCATCCGCAGCTGTTGCCATTGAGCGATTCTTGAACCATCGAATAGCCTCCGTTCAGTGTCAGGCTGTTGCGACTGTTAATGGCGTATTCAGCGTAAAGGAGCGTAGAGTTGCTTTTAAACTGGTTATAAGTGGGTAAAAGTTTTCCTGATTTATTCCAGAAGTGATTCGTCGTGTAGTAGGCGTCGCTGATTAACAGGTCGATTTCCCCAGGCGGAGCAATGAAAGCAGTGGTATGGTGCGGTTGCGTGGTAACTGCTTGTAAACCAGGAAACAAGAGAATTAAAAGAGATAATGTGATCCAAAAGTAATTGTGCATGGTTTTCAGATAGGTTTTTCATTTATGAGGGGAGTGCAGCAATGAGGACATTTCTTTGCCCCTATTGCGATGGTCATCAGACATTCAGGACACTCCTTTGTAGTTGGCGCTACAGGCTGACCTGCTCGCAAACGGTTCATAACTTTGATCACAATGAAAACGGTGAAGGCGATGATAAGAAAGTCTATTAAAGTGTTTAAAAATGTCCCATAAGCCATTTTCACGGCTGGATGGGTTGCGGTCGCGTCTTTTAAAGTGATGGCAAGATCGCTGAAATTCACCCCTCCGAGGAGGAGTCCTATGGGAGGCATGATGACATCCCCGACGAAAGAGCTGACGACTTTCCCGAAGGCAGCGCCGATAATCACCCCGATGGCAAGATCGACCATGTTGCCTTTGATGGCAAACGTTTTAAATTCTTGGAAAAATGACATGAAATGCCTTGCTGAGCAAATTGGTAGGGGAGTCTACCATATTTTCTAGAAAATTCAAATGATTTTTCACCACCAAAGGAATAAAGGAGTTGTCGATAATAGTTGTTAACAATTGTCCTTCAACGTATTACGAAAATAAAGTGAGAGCTAGAAATTTTTTGTGTGAAATAGACGAATGAAAATTAATCATACACCTAAAATAATGGAGCTGATCATGGGACCAACAAATCAAATATCGAATTCTTATCAGGGAGGTGGCTCTATCTTACGCTAAGGAACGCCTCAAGGAACAAATCAAAGTAAAGTTAGCAGAAATAGAGCAAATGAAGGCCAAGAGTTAAATTATGTCGTCTTAGCAATGCCTGCCATTTGATCGATCACGTGGAGTGTTAAACCATAAAAAATCGTTGCTGCTTGGCCTGTTTTGTATCCTGCGGCATCGATGTTGACTTCATTGAGCTCGTGGTTTCCGCTTTCCATTAAAAACTTCTCTAATGCAGCGATGAATTCTTCTTTAACCTCTTGTTGGTTCATTAGCTCATGACGTGTTCTAAACACGCCGTCATTCTTTGCTGCCATAGCGGCAAAAGTCTTGGCAATCGCATCCATGACTCCTGTTCGGTCTTTGCCGCTCATACAATTAAATGCGCAGCTAAATCCTGGCAACCTTCTTCCTTGTTCAGCATGTTCATTGTATTCTTTGATAATTTTGTCCATGCAATTTGTTAAATTGAGGATTTTCGCTCCAACTTCATACTGGTTTCCTGGATGATAGGCCTTTTTATCTTTTAATAAGAGTTCGATATCTGCGAGGAGGAGATCGATGTTACGGATTTCTTTACCTATGATGGCAGCTGACTGCACACTTTTTGGCAAGTGCTCTCCGATGTATTGCTTTAACTCCTCAGTCTGTTTCCTTAAGCCCTTGAAAGATTTTTTGTTTTCCGCATATTGTTTTGTTACGCCTCCATAAACGCCACGGAGAGTTTGTCCCAAGGCTCCGGCGTTAACTCCAAAATTGAATGTGGCGAGATTCAGTTTGATCGGGATTTCAATTCCATTGAAATTGAGGGATCGACCATTTCCACAAAAGCTTTTAAGAGCTTTTCTTTGGTCGTCCCACATCCTTCTCTCATTTGCGTAGCGATCATGAATAGAGCGTCCGAGGTCCGGGGTGACCAAGCTGACCGAGTTGAAATTCAGTGTGATAGGTTTTCCAAGATTCATTGCATCTTGTAATGACAGCCCCATGTCGGAGAGTTGTTGGAGGAAAGCAGCTTTCAACAATTCTGTAGCGGCTTTCTCTGAATTTTCCTTGCGCTTCGCCAAATTTCTTTCATGTTTATCGGAGGCAATCGCGTGACGAAATGCTCTGAAGAGAGGTGGCGCTCCCTGATCGGTGTTCCTCAGTTCGGTTTGCCAAGCATTCACCAAGTGTCCCTCTTGACGGTTGGCACTTGAGATCCCTTTTTCCCCAAACAGCTTCCCAAAGTAGTCTGTAATATGATTAGAGAAAGAGTTGTTGAGAGGGCGGAGTGTCGTCGTGAATTGATGTGTGCCATCTTGGATATTGCGCTCGATAACCGTTCTTTGTTTCTCACTTTGCTTTTGAGCAATAAAAGAACGAAATTGTTTTACACCCTCTTGAACGGATAAAAAGCTCGATCGACCAAAAGAGACTCCAACACTGAATGTTCCCTGGACGCCAATCACATGAGCTCTCCTTCTGAGATGATCTCCTCTAGTAAATTCAGCAAGCCTGTCTCGGTCTATCTCGGTTAGTTGGTTGGTATCGATGTCATCAAAACGTCTTGCAATCGCGCGTGCCATTAGTGCTAAACCTGATGTATAAATTTTCAGAGCCATGTGATCTGCTTTTGAGAATGCTGAGAGGAATTTCACTACGAAAGCTTTAAAGCCTCCATTCGCTAACAGTGTAATTTTCTGCTGTACTTGTTCTTTTTGTTCTGACGTTAGAGTTTCAGCTTCGGGAGATTCTGCTTGACCAAGTGTGACTAACACCTTCAATTGTGTCTCTCTGATGGTTTTTGCGATCATCTTTTCAGCTTGTTTCAGCCTCATCCCTAAGGATTTAACTTCGCGGCTGCTTAATGTCTCCTGGTGTGACTGATTAAATGTTTCCATAAAATCAGCACGGATTTGATCCATGACATTTTGGGTTTGAGTAAAAATTTCAATGATCTTTTCATTTGATTCGTTACTGACGTAATGATATTTAATTTGTTCAATAAATTCATTGCTATGATTAAAAAAGTGATTTAATCTTCTACTAGCTGTTTCTTTGCTAGTTGTTTGCGAATAATCACTATTAAATTCATTGTTAGGAATCAAGGTAACCTCAAAAATTATTTGTTATAATCTTTATTGTATACGAATATTATATTCAAATTATTAATTTGATGTTAAAGATATTAATAAACGAAAGAGATAATTGAAAAATCTTAATGGACAGCTATGGACTATATAGACTATATGGACTTTATTGACGAAAATGGACGAAAGTTAGATTGATCCACAAATTATGTCCATATAGTCCATATCTGTTTCATATAGTCCATATCTGTCCATGTAGACTTTTGCAATTAGCTCTTTAGGTCCCTTGTCCCTTACGTCCCTTAAAAATGTGCTTCTCCCGTTCGAGCAAGTTGGGATGCGAATAGTTATTAATTAATTTCTCTTGTTAAATAACTGATTCCATGATAGATTATTTTTCAAATAAATAGGAGAAAGTTTCATGGTTACTGTGGGAAGTGTTTTACAGTTGTATGGAAAAATTTATGTAGAAGGTCTCATCAATCCAGGCAGGGTGGAAAAAATGAAAGCTGCTGGGGATGTAGTCTTTCACTCTGCTTTTGATACAGCGAAAGCTTTAAATAAACCTTTTGTGTTATCAGTTCTCATATCAGTTATTGGGGGAGTTGGTTGTGCTTTGGCGACGATCACTCAAAGTCGTTCATTAAATCTCATCGTTGCTAAACGGATAACTTTAGCTTTTGGAGGCATTGCCGCTACAATTTTTGCTTTGGGTTTCTTTCGATTCTGTCATCAAATGCCAGTTAGTATGAGTCCTGCCCAAAAACGTGACATCTCCTTGCATTCAGTTGCCCTGTTAGCTCTTAGCTTACTTTCGTTATGGGCGGCAAAAATGCTTCAGGGGAATACATTTAAAGACATTATCGTTAGGCGTGCAGCTCAAGTGCTGGGTTACGGGTCTATGGCTACTGCAATTTTTGTTTTAGCTGTCATTAGCTCAATAAAAACCGCTCCTCAGGAATAATTCCCCCCCTATTTGTCCCATAAACATCAGTCTAAAACCATTCTTGCAGCCCTTTAGGCTGCGATATGAACGTTGGACCTACCCAGGGCAACGCCCTTACCATTACCCATTTTTTCAGCGCGAAGCGTTTGGAGTGCGAAAGTCCTCTTTCGCTTTATTCTAGATCAATTTTTGAGACATTCGTGTCTTTTGAATTTTTCTACCGCTT
>JAGVJP010000019.1 GCA_020051075.1 Parachlamydiales bacterium | reverse complement strand
GGTTTTTGTGAATAAACACATTAATTGGAGTGTTCGCTCTTTTTCAAGAAAGATCTTTATAAGATCGACTCGAAATCCAGCATAGCAACTGATGCGTATAGGATAGGAAGGATGGGGAGATATTATTCAAACACACAAAAGCGAAAGAGAGAGGACTTTCGCTTTTGTGCAAATGGATTGGGATTAGAATCCAAGGCCAGCAGAGATGCTGACACCGTCAAAGCTCAAATCGCCATAGTTGCCGATGCGATTGAAATCGTAGTAGCTATGATGCTCTAAAGCCACTTGCACGATCAATCGGGTGTTGCAGTAGCAATCTGTTATCCAACGGACGCCTATGGCAGCATCAGCCCCAGCAAGAACGGTATCAAGGTCACTTCTGAATTTGCAAATATTAGCGCCATCAAAAAACTCAGCTATTTCATGGAGATGAACATCAAATTGCCCATACAACCATGTGACATCAGCACTGACATACAAACTGAAACCGCATCCGATGTTCCAGTCTGCTTCAAGACCGATTAATGGTCCTACCCCATTAAATTTCTGTTTGTTTCGGTTGACTGTTGTCACACGATTATCAGACAGATAAGAGCTTAATGAATAGCTAGGCAACGATGAATCTATGTCACTATCAAATCGACCACCACTGTGGGTCTTTTGATCGATTCTTGCGCTGCGCACACCAAAAAATGGTCTAAACGCAAAACACGCATTGATATCATAGCCATATCCTGCAAAGACATCGATCACATCAAGATTTATATTCCATCTGTGTCTGTGTTCGTGGCCTCTAGAGCTGTTTGTATCGAAATGAGTCCAGGAGACTCCCACATCCCAACAGGTGCATGGCAGATCATACCAACCATTGATACGAAAACCGGGATTCCAATCAAAATTGAGGTCTCGGCCTCTTCCACTAAATCTGGAAATAACCTTACCATCCGACGTCACGATGTCAGAGGTGCTGTTAGGAACACATGTATCGAGCCCTGTCTCAAAAGCTCTCCAATACAATAGCTCAGCCGTTACGAACCCTTGACCACAGCATGTGGGCTCGCAGCAGCAAGTGAGAGGGCTCATATTGTCTGCATAGGGTAACGTATTGGAATAATCTCCGTAGGCATATCCTATCGACGGCATCAACAGAAGCGTGATCGCTACGTTGATTTTACTAAAAAAATTTGTCATAAAAAAATATTTTCCTCTATTAAGAACTTAATCTCCGAATCGTTATTGATGCATTCACGTTCACCTCCGTACCACCTGCAAGCGTTTGAAGAGTTATAGGACTTGCTGGCGAATTATCGTTTACCAAAGAGAGCGTGTCTGCTGCATTCATCCGAATGATCGTCTGACCAGTGTTTTGTTGCGTACCTGCGCCAGAACCATATATTGAATCTGGAATCGCTACCCCATTCACAAATAAAGCAAATTGGTTAGGTTGAACCCCAGAAACAGAAAACACAATCAGAAAAACACCTGGGTTTATAATATTAATGTTCGAAGTGCCAGGAGTAAATGTAAATCCTGGTGTTAGCACCCCGGGGGCATTGAAAGTAACAGCTGAATTTATAGCTACGTCTTCAGCGGCTGTATTATACACATATGCGTAATCGAATGTTGTTGTCCCTGCTGCACCTGTTGCTCCCTGAGCTCCTGCTCCACCCTGGACTCCCGCCGTGCCTACTGGACCTACTATCACACCCGCTGGACCCGCTGGACCCGCTGGACCTGCTGGACCTTGAGAACCGATAACCACTATATTCCCCTGATTGACAATCTGCTGTAACTGTCGAATCAGTAGGGGTTGAAGTTGTGGCAACAGCAATAACTGATTATTCAAAACTGCTTGTAAAGAGAGAAGTAACTCAGCCGCAGAAGGCTTCTGACGACAGTTTTCACATCCATTACAAGATTGGCATCTAGAGAGTACTCCGGGAAAATTAGGAATCTCTTTATCTTTCTGGGCCGCCGACAATGGGATGACCAATGTCAAGAACAGCATGAGCATACGTAAAATCATATTTTTCTTAACCTCTAAAATAAACATAATGATTGGAATTAGAATTCGAGGCCAGCAGAGATGCTGACACCGTCAAAACTCAAATCCCCATAGTTACCAATACGATTGTAATCATAATAAATATGATGTTCTAAAGCCACTTGCAGGATCAATCGGGTGTTGCAGTAGCAGTCTGTTATCCAACGAACGCCTATGGCAGCATCAGCCCCAGCTAGAACGGTATCGAGGTCGCTTCTGAATTTGCAAATATTAGCGCCATCGAAGAACTCAGCAACTTCATGGAGGTGAACATCAAATTGCCCATACAACCATGTGACATCAGCACTGACATACAAACTGAAACCGCATCCGATGTTCCAATCCGCTTCAAGACCGATTAATGGTCCAACCCCATTGAATTTCTGTTTGTTTCTGTTGACTGTTGTCACGCGATTATCAGACAGATAAGAGCTTAAAGAATAGCTAGGCAGCGATGAATCTATGTCACTATAAAATCGACCGCCATTGTGGGTCTTCTGATCGATTCTTGCGCTGCGTACACCAAAAAATGGTCTAAACGAAAAACAAGCATTGATATCATAACCATATCCTGCAAAGACATCGATCACATCAAGATGTAGATTCCATCTGCGTCTATTCTCATGGCCTTGAGAGTTATTTGTATCGAAATGGGTCCAAGAGACTCCCACATCCCAACAGCTACAAGGTAGTTCGTACCAACCGTTGATCCGAAAACCCGGATTCCAATCAGCATTGAGATCTCGGCCTCTTCCACTGAATCTGGAAATGACCTTTCCATCCGATGTCACGATGTCAGAGGTGCTGTTAGGAACACATGTATCGAGTCCTGTCTCGAACGCTCTCCAATACAATAGCTCAGCCGTCACGAATCCTTGACCACAGCAAGTGGGCTCGCAACAACAAGTAGGCTTGCAGCAGCAAGTAGGTGCACAACCGCAAGAAGCGCTCTTTCCAGACGAAAATGAATTGGCGTAATCTCCGTAAGCATATCCCATCGATGTCATTAATAGGAAAGTGAGTGCTACATTAATTTTTTTGAATAAATTTGTCATAAAAATCTTTTCCTGTATTTAAGAACTTAATTGCATAATCGTTATAGAAGCATTCACGTTTGCCTCTGTCCCACCTGCGAGAGGTTGAAGAGGTACAGCTGCTGCTGAAGTGTGGTTTACCAAAGTGATAAAGTCTCCCACACCCATCGAAATGATCGCCTGGCCAGTGTTTTGTTGCGTACCTGCGCCAGAACCATATATGGTATCTGTAATGGGTACATTATTTAGAAATAAAGCAAATTGGTTAGGGTCATTAGAGGAAACACTAAACTGAACCAGATAAATGCCTGCATTTAGAGCAATAAGTTCCGAATTACCGGGAGTAAATGAAAATCCCGATATTAGCCCAGCGAATCCGAAATCAACAGCTACTTGTAAACCTACAGATTGAAGATCTGTATTATACACATATGCGTAATTCCCTATTTCTGCTCCACCTGAGGAACCTGTTGCACCCTGAGCTCCTGTTGGACCTACCGGACCTGCAGGACCTGCTGGGCCTTGAGGGCCTGCGGAGCCTGCTGGACCTTGAGGACCCGCTGGGCCTTGAGGGCCAGGAATTCCTATTTGCCCCTCAGTGATAATCTGCTGTAACTGTTGAACAAGCAGAGGCTGCAGCTGCGGCAACAGCAATAAGTTATTATTCAAAAGTGCTTGTAACGAGACAAGCAATTCAGCCGCAGAAGGCTTCTCACGACAGCTTTCACATCCATTGCCACCTTGGCATCTAGCGAGTATTCCAGGCAAATTTCGAGTCTCTTTATTTTTTTGGGCTGCCGACAATGGGATGACCACTGTCAAGAACAGCATGAGCATACGTAAAATCATGTTTCTTACCTCTCTGAATGATTTTTGAAATCTAATGAAATAACCATAATTTCTATTTGAAACACCTATTTGTGTCAAATTAAAATTATTATGCTGTGAAAAAAATAAAAATTCGATGTGCTTTCACGAAATATTGCTGCAAAATTGAAAATTTTTTTATAGATATTTTAGTCGCGACTATTTTAATGTACAGGTAGATGAGAAAACGTGTTAGAAACACCAATTTTTAAAGGAGAAATTATGTTAAGCACAGTATTGATCGTTATTTTGATTTTATTACTGATTGGAGCTTTCCCAACATGGCCGCATAGTGCTGGTTGGGGATATGGTCCCAGTGGGATTTTGGGAACGGTTTTGATCATTGTCCTTATTTTGTTCTTGCTAGGAAAACTTTAAAAGAGTCTGAATTTCTTATTTCAGGCTTCTTATTCATACGTAGATGCTATAAGACACATCTATATGCATCTACGTTTTAGCTTGATGGCAGATTCTCTAGAAATGCCTCTATAGCAAGTAATAAAATGCATGTAAATACCAGCAATGAGGATGAGATGACACATAAAAAGAATAAAGGATCTGATGATGATCCTAAGCCTCTTAATTTTGATCATGATGCGCAAAAAGGACCTAGTGATCGTTTAAAAAAACCATTCATGACACCTTCTGAAACAAGGGGCGACAATGAAAACGCTCAATATTACGAAGAGGAAGAGGCTATCAGTCCGGAAGAAGTAAAAGAGCGTAAAGAAGAGGATGACCTTCTCTAATTCTTTGTGGCCGCATTGAAAATAATGCCGCCTCCATCCTTCCTATCTTTCTCATCCTGTCATGTCTATATCTGCTCGACCTAGGCTATCGCCCCCCAACCAACTTTTATCAGCGCACAGGTTCTGATCAACATCCTTTGGCGGAAAAGCGAAAGGGGGCTTTCGCACTCCAAACGCTTCGCGTATCCAACGAATCGTCTTGAATACGCGAAGCGTTTGGAGTGCGGAAGTCCTCTTCCGCTTTTGCAACGAGTCATTTTGCCAAGTACCTGTGAGCAATTAAGATATGATAGGATGACGCATATACATCTGTTGAAATTCGAATATCTCGCGCAATTGAACTGAATTAAAAAACCATCATTTCTGATAATAACACAAAACTACTTTACTACAATCGATAAATCTATTAAACTGACTTTCTAAAATATAAAGGAGTCTTATATGGTTACGTTTATAGATAGAGCAGGACATGTTACCTCGGCCATTTCTCCGGTCGAAATTGGTTTATCTTATTGTCAAAAAAATGCTTCTCCCAACGTTGCAAGCTGCATCAAGGGGCTTTCAATCATCGCCAGCCCAATAGATTACGTCATCCAGGTTGCTGTCACGCCCATCTGGATCATCTATGATGATTTACGGAGCAACTCAACGCTCTTAGATTGGCTCTTTACACCACTTCGGTTGCCCGGAAAAATTCTCCTCGGCACAGCTCTCTCTGTCATTACCCAATTTTTAGAAGGCATGCGAAGGATAGAAGATATTTACAATAGTTCCGACTCTAATGAGTTACACCATGAATATAAAGAGAAATGGACCTGGCTCACGAAGAGTCAAGAACAAATGAATGCCAACGCAACGAATCAACCCGCTATCCAAGTATTTGCCGATGTGAATAGCACGGATATAAGTGAACAAATCGAACGAGTTATTACACCGACCCTACGAGCAAGACACTACACACATTTATATCTCAGACGGGCCGACTCTGGCGCACCACCGATGCTCTTTGCAATTACAGATGGCGTCTTTGCGGATCACCCGATGCCTAATGCTGGACTGTCTTCGTTTATTTTGATCTTCATTAGGAGTTGGGAAAGAGAAACCAGAGCAGAATTGAGCTTCGATCTGATTAGAGAGATGCAACATTCAACCTCTCAACATGTCACAGAGGAGCGGACTGGTCTTATCTACGGTTTTAGGGAATATGAGAATCTCCGACTGTATGATATTTTGCCACTACGGGTCCTCGACAAACTTCAGCAACTTCCCATCTACGAATAATATAGTAACCGTTCAGAAAAGGAACCAAGTCGTTACAGCCAAGATAAAAAACAGGATGGGCAAGATCGCTTCGCGGCAGGATGAACAAGATGATATATTAAGAACCATCCTATCATCACCATCTCTCCTATCCTTCCCATCCTGTCAATTTTTTTGCCTATATCCTGCCGCGAAGCGATCTTGCCCATCCTGTTTTTTTATCTTCGGAAATGACGATTTTGATCCTTTGCATGTGGTATTTGAAATTAGTCTAGAGAGCGGACGATTTGATGTTCGATGAAATAGAGCTCAAACAGCGCCAAGACCCCTAAAACAACAAAACACCAGAAAAGACAGACTGGGATAATGAGGTTATTCGTGACTCCAAGCAGCACAAAAAATTGGAGTGTTGTCGTGACTTTCCCTGCCCAAATCGATCGGAATTGAAAATTTGACCATTTCCCTTTCACAGCTAGATACAGGGCAAAAGTTAAAATAGCGAAATCGCGAGAAAGCAGCGTCACTGCTTCCCAAGAGGCAAATTTCCCCTCGCGCATGAGGATCCCAACAGCAATAAAGACAAAAAACTTATCCATCAAAGGATCTAAGCAGGCGCCAATTTGACTTGTCATCCGGTAACGGCGCGCGAGATAGCCGTCTAACACATCGCTTGCAATAGCTAGAAAAATCGCAATCGAGCGATAGAACGTGCTGTCGACAGCAAACAGAAGGACAAGAGGCCCTCTCAGCAAGGAGAGGAAGTTTGAAGGAGTGAAAATCATGATATGCGCTGGTTTAAATTCGTTTGGACCAAAAACGAGTATATAGAAAATAAGATAATCCTGCCAGAACAACCAAACCAACCCCAGCTAAAATCCCATGCTCATAGCGTTTAAAATAATAGACCAACGTATCGAAATTTTTACCAAAATGATATCCAATAAAAAAGAGGGTGGCACTGGAAAGCAGAGCAGCAAAACTATCGCGTAAAATAAAATGATGAAAAGGCATCTTAGTCAATCCAGAGGAGAGAAAAAGGGCATTCCGGACACCCCCTGGACAGAATCGGCCAACGATGAACGTCAACAACCCGTATTTGGCATAATAATGTCGCAGGCGTTCCAGCCTTTTTGGGGTCACAACGGACCGGAAGAGCCGAATTGTATAGAGTCTGGGGCCGAGGAGCCGTCCCAGCCAATAGCACTCCCATGCTGAAAATATGGCCCCGAAATACATGTATAGATAAAATTTAGTCGTGTGATCAGGAATGCATGTGCTCGCAATCGCCCCCCCGGTAATGATGATGAGGTCTTCACTAAGTGGAATATTTAATCCGGCGAGGAGAAGCAAGACAAAGAGAATCCATGGGGCAGCATGGGCGTGATCGCAGACATAGGCGAAAAATTCTTCCATTTATACCGACGTCTTCTCCATCAGAGACTTGGCCTCACCTCCGTCCCAACTCTTCTTGAGTTGATGCATTTTCTTATTAGAAATGCCTCCGAGGAATTCTATTGCCTTTAACAACCGTGCTCGAGTGCGGTCTTTTCCAAGGAGTCCGACCGAATCAAAGAGCGGCGGCCCTTGGGTCTTAGCCATCAAACTGGCGAAGAGGAGGGGCATGATCACTTTTTTGTGGTGGACTCCAAACCTCTCACCAACTTCGCGTGAAGCCTGATTGATGCCAGTGCTGGACCAGTCTTCTAATTCATCCATTCTCCAAATAATGGCCTGAAGAAGATAGCAGCACTGTTCTTTGGAAAGATCTTTGATGTCGAAGAGTTGATCGGTTAAGTGAATGTGGTTGATAAAGAGAAAATCAAATAGCCCCATGAAATCGCCAAAAGTTCGAATCCGCGAATGGCAGAGCGGCATGAGCCGTTCCATGAATGCATCATTAAACGACCACTCTTTGATACGACTCCACAACTTATCTACAGGAACATTCCTAATCAAGTATTGTTGATTGACCCAATCAAGTTTCTGGACATCAAAGAAAGCACCTGAAACCCCGATTCTCTTGTAATCAAATTCTTTAAGAGCTTCATCGAAAGAGTAGATTTCCCGATCTCCTGTCATGCTATAGCCCATCAATGTCAGAAAATTGACAAACGCTTCTGGTAAATAGCCGCTATCCCGATAAAAGAAAATTGAACAAGGATTTCTTCTCTTCGATAATTTCCTTCCATCGCTCCCTAGAAGCAGGGGCATGTGCATAAAGATAGGTGGAGTCCAACCAAACGACTCATACAATAATAGATGTTTTGGTGTGGAACTCATCCATTCATCCCCTCGCATCACATGAGTAATATACATGAGATGGTCGTCTACAACATTTGCCAAATGGTAGGTAGGAAAGTCATCAGATTTTAAAAGCACTTGATCATCGATGTCTGCCCACGGAAATGTGATACGGCCCTTGATGGCATCTTCATAGACGCAGTCGCCGGATAGAGGGACTTTGAGCCTGATGACATACGGAAGGCCGGCCTGTTCTTTTTCTTGCACTTCAGCAGGGGTGAGATGCCGGCAGCGTCGATCATACCCTTGCCTTCCCCCTTCCTTAGAAGCAGAGTCTCTCATCTCATCGAGTTCTTTTGCTGTACAGAAGCATTTATAAGCTTTGTCTTTTTCTAGAAGCTCGACAGCATATTGCTTGTAAATATCATATCTTTCAGACTGTCGGTACGGACCGTAAGGGCCCCCTATATCAGGACCTTCATCCCAATGAATCCCGCACCACTTCAACGCAGTATAAATGTTTTGTTCGTATTCCGGTCTGCTTCTTGTACGGTCAGTGTCTTCAATACGTAAAATGAACTGTCCATGATGATGGCGGGCAAAAATTAAGTTGAATAGTGCTATGTATGCTGTTCCTACATGAGGATCTCCAGTAGGAGACGGCGCGATGCGAACACGAACTGTCATAAATTGAACCTCTTTTCCTGAGAATTATGTTCGCTGAGGGAGCTTTTTGTCAAAGCTTGTTTTCTTGCCGGATTAAGGTATAACCCCTTCTCCTCCATCATCAGAATGAGGTCTTTCATGACCGCATTTGCCTCTTCGAGCTGCAGGTCATTTTGCCCGAAGTCTTCCCCCTTTTCAAAATCTCTAGAATCCTTCTTCGCCACTTCCTTAAGAAAATTTTGATAGTTCAAACTCATGTTGATTCGTTGCTTTGCATTCTCCTTAAGTTTCTCCATAAATGGCTGATAGAGATCTAACTTTTTCTGCAAATTGAATTTATAGATTTTCCGAATTGAATCCCGCTGTAGGATGGGAACATCGGACAAGTCATCATTGAAATTAGGTTTGATCTGATCGCTCTCCAAAGGATATTGCGCGTACCGTTCACCAACTTCAGACTCAATCAAAGGACCTGGAATAAGAATATCTGATTCAACGCCATTAAGTTGAGGCGAAATCCCAGACACAGTATAATAGCGCCCTCGAGTGACTTTATATTCTCCCTTTGGATTGACCTGTTCACTTTCATCTGGAGCCAACGTAAACGTCTGATACGAGCCTTTTCCAAAGGTATGGTCATCGCCTATGACGATCGCACGGCCATAGTCTTTTAATGCTTGAGCAACGATTTCAGATGCTGAAGCGCTCATCCTGTTGACTAAGATAACTAAAGGTCCATCCCACGTGACCGACTCATTCAAATTTCGTAAATGTTGAACCCGCCCCTTCTCATCCTTGATCGAAACCACTGTCCCTTTTGTGATGAAAAGGCCGGTGACAGCGACGGCTTGAGAGAGCAGCCCTCCCGAATTATAGCGGAGATCGAGGATGATCCCTTTCAGATCATGTTCTTTTTTTAGTTTCTTGATCTCATTTTCTAAATCGATTGCTGAGGAATTTTCCCGGTCTTGGTAAAAGGAGTATAATTTGAGATAGCCGATCACTCCATCGCCATAAGGTTCATAACTGCTTTTATAACGTGATTCTTTGACGATCACTTCGCCGCGCATGATTTCAACATCTAATTTTTCTTCTTGCGGCTCGCCATTCGCAGCGATGGAGTCGCGAATCACTGTCAATAATACCGGAGTGTTGGCCTCCCCTCGAATCAATTCAACAGCATCGGTGATATCCATTCCAACAACAGGCTCTCCATTCACTGCAACGATACGGTCTTTGACTTTTAAGAGCTTACTCAGAGCCGCAGGGCTCCCCTCAACATTTTTGATGATGGTAAAGCCATTGATATCATCGCGAAGCTGTGAGCCAATGCCATACAAGCTTTGTTGCACAGAGAATAGAAATTGCTTGGCTTCATCAGGTGTAAAATAGGAGGTATGGGTATCGAGCGCAGATGCTGTGGCTTTTAAGACATTAGATAAAATGAGCTTTTCTTGTTCTTGCGGGTTAGATTGGAGCATGTCTTCTTCATATTTAGTCTGCCTTTTCTGAATCCGCAGGAGAGATTTTTCCCGCATCTCGTCATTAAATTTCGCCGCAGTTTCAATTAAAAGCGCCTTCATCCGCTCTAGTCGAGTTTTCAGCTCTTCTTCATTCTTTGCCCAAGGAATGTCTTTAAATTCGCTGCTTTTGACATTTGTTGGGAGATTTTGATAATCAATATCCTTTTCCAGTCGGCGCCTTCTGTTGATGGAATTGACAAAAGCTTCGTGGATTTTTTTGAATGTGCTGAAATTCCCCTCATTATAGTTATCGACTATCTGCTGCAGAAGAGGGTCGGAAGATTGAACCCATTCTTCAATGTCAGATTCAATGAAGTATGTTTTGTTAGCATCTAGCTGTTCCAAATAGTTTGTTAGAACGCGTTGTGCGAGAGCCGGAGTCAGTTCTTTATGAGAAGCGTGGGATTTCATGATCTCTTGAGTCTTGTTGACCACATCTTGGGGAGTCAGATCAGGGAGCTTAGCCTCGCATAGGAAAAAATTCAAACAGAAGAAAAGTGACAACAACATCCGCATACAAAAAACCTCAATATAAAGAAAATAGACATTACAACACTATGGATAAACCCTTTCCCTTCCGGCATCTAGTCAAAAAGGGAGTTGTGAAGTGATAATTTTTTCACAGCCTCTGCATATCCTATTTATCCATTTTGCAATGTCAGCAGTGACCATGTTGATGACTCAAGAATTAATTGTAATCGATAACATTTTATCTGTGAAGAAAATTGCGATGCGATGTAGACGCAAAATTGCAAAAAATTATTCTGTTATTTTTCATTGCATAAAAATTTTAATTTGATCTAAAATGTCTCTTTCAACCTTATCCGAATGTCCTTGAAAATAGGATATACCAAGATCTAGTTGAAAACATTGATTTGATTGTTGAATGTGTGATCGTTCCATGAAATTTACTCCCAAACTACTCGCTGAAAAAAAACACGAAGCCGGACGATTTTTTAATAAATTTCTTATGAGAATTTTGAAAAAAACTCTTGCTTAATATTCTATATCATGTCATAATGTATGTATACTTTAAATTTAAATAATCAAAATTATTAACAATACAATTATCGTTACGCTCTTTTTTTGAGCAATACGTGGAGGAAGATAAAATGTCAGAACATAATATGAACGAAACACAAGATAAAAAAATCATTTCAATCACTGAAGCTGCAAAGCGAAACAACGTGACTAGACAAGCGATCTATGTTGCGATTAAGCAAAATAAGCTGAGAGCAACTAAAGAGACTACCCGTTGGACGATTAATGTTGCCGATTTGCAAGATTACCAAAATCAAAAATATTCTCGCACAAAATCTGTCTTCGATGGAGAATTGTTGTTCGATAATGACAAGGGGTATTTTTCAGTCAATCAGGTTGCTGAAATGCTCAGTGTTCCAACCCAGAAAATCTATTATGCGACTCGTATCGGTCAGCTAAAAGCTCATCGAAAAGGTGCTGCTTGGGTTATCCATACAAGCGACATAAAAGAGTATCAAGAAAAGCATGTCTCCAAGAATACCAACCAACAAGAAGCAGGTTAATCAGAAGCTGTGAAAAATTCGCAGCTCTCACTCTTCTAAAACTTTGAAATCGCGAATCAATAGTTGAATACTCGACTTATTGATTTGCGGTGTCAAAGCTATCCGCAGCTTCAGATTCCTCCTCCGGAGAAACATACTCTGGGAAGCTCGACCAAGCGCAACACCTTCTAAGACCCGATCACCTTGTTCTAAATAGAGTTTAAGGTGAGTTTTATTACCGATAATTTTCGGGGGATATGTTTGCCAAGCATCGCAATATAAGACTGGTTGCGGGTTTTCATTGCCATAAGGCTCTAAAAGCTTCATCGCTTCCATAAAGTCAAACGTCAGATCACTAAATTTTATTTCAGCATCAAGAAGCAGCTTGCTCATCACATCAGCATCATTCAGTTGTCTATTGGTTGCCTCAATAAAACGCTGCTTGAATTCTTCAATATGCTCTTCTTTAATCGTCAAACCCGCAGCAAAATCATGCCCTCCAAAATTAAGAAGGATATCCGAACAGTCTTTAAGAGTTTGCAACAGGGGAAATTCGCGAATCGATCGCACGGAACCTTTTCCAATCCCTTTGTCAATGGCGATCATAACTGTTGGACGATTGTATTGTTTTGAAATTCGTGTCGATAAAATAGCGATGACACCGGGATGCCACTTATCGGACATCATCACAATCCCTTTATTAAGGAGAATTTCAGGCTGCTCAACGATCGTCGCATCGACATCTACCGACATTGTCCGTTCGATTTTTTGTCTTTCAATATTGTTAAGATCGAGCTCGTGCGCCATTTTCTCGGCTAATTCAGCATTTTTCACGAGAAGCATTTGTACGCCCTTGCGCGGATCATCAATCCTTCCCAAACTATTCAAACGGGGGGCGATTTTAGAGGCTATGGTAAAAGTAGAGAGATCGTTAAGATCGACCTCGCAAAGGGAAAATAATTTTGAAAGCCCCATCCGTTTCCCCTTGCGCAATTGACGCAATCCATAACGAACTAAGATCCGATTTTCAGTATCCATGAGAGACCCCATATCTGAAATCGTTCCTAGTGCGACCAAATCTAAGTATCGCTTTAAGTCAATTTTCTTGGGAGGGATCTTTCCTTCAGCGGTCAACTGGTTTGTGATTCCATGGGCTAATTTGAAAGCGACGCCAACACCGGTGAGATCTCTGTTAGGATAGGGATTATTAACAAGTTTTGGATTGAGAGTCGCCACACAGTGGGGAATTTTATCGGTAGGTTCATGGTGGTCGGTAATGATGACATCGACATTCTGAGCAGCGACTTTCGCAATTTCCACAGCAGCGGTAATGCCGCAATCCACAGTGATTAACAACTTACATTCATTCATGAGTGCATACTCTAGAGCCTCTACGATGAGGCATTGACGGAGGGGATTGCGGTTGGAAACATAGAAAAACACATTTGCTCCAAGATCCTGGAGAAATTCCGTCAGCAAAGTTGTCCCTGTCATTCCATCCACATCATTATCACCATAGATGAGGATATTCTCTTTATCGCGGATCGCAGCGCACACTCTTTCAACAGCTTGCGGCATTTCTGCCATCAGAAAAGGGTCATGCAGTTCGGGGAGTTTTGCGTAAAGATAGTCGTGTATGGCAGTAAAAGAACGAAATCCTCTCGACACTAAAATTTGAGCAATTACGGGGTGGATTTTAAATTCTTTAACGATGCTCTCTTTCAACTCGTTGTCGCTAGGAGGATATACCCATAGAGGTTCCCCGTGGCCTTGGGTATTGAAATCCATTTCATTTTCTCCAATCTTCTTAATCGCTTACTTATGATTCATATATCATCCAGCTATTTTATCGTTCAAGAACTCAAAGTCAAGACATAAATTTTGTTTTGTCGCAGGAAAGTCATTTAACACAGAGGCAGTAAGCTCAGTGGCTCAATGGTGATTGATGTAACAAAGTTTCTGTCGAGTTGTTTTTCTTCTTGCATTATTAGACAATTTAGATTAAAAATCTAGCTTCCAATAAACTAGACCGAGGTTTTATATGTCGCAAGAAACTGCCAAACCAGAATTTGGTAAGTGGAGGTCGTTCTTATGGCCAGTACATGGGTACGAGCTAAAGAAAATCCTTCCGATGTTCCTAATGTTTTTCTTTATTTCCTTCAACTACACAATTTTAAGAGATACAAAAGACACTCTCGTGGTGACTGCAGCAGGTGCTGAAGCAATCCCTTTTCTAAAGACTTTCGGGGTTGTTCCTGCAGCCATTCTTTTCATGATCATCTATGCCAAATTGAGTAACGTTCTCAGCCGTGAAAATTTATTTTATGTCACATTGCTGCCGTTTGTGATTTTCTTCGGCTTGTTTGCATTTGTGTTTTATCCAGCGCGAGAAGCTTTGCTGCCCCACGCTTCCAGTGAAGCACTTCGATCTTTTCTCCCTCAAGGATGGAGCGGGTTTGCCGAAGCCTATCATAACTGGATGTACTCCCTGTTCTATATTCTAGCTGAATTATGGGGAAGCGTTGTCCTTTCCTTGCTATTCTGGCAGTTTGCCAACCAAATCACTCGGGTGACTGAAGCAAAACGTTTTTATTCTCTCTTTGGTTTGGGTGCAAACGTTGCTTTATTAGCCTCTGGCACAGCCATTATCTATGCTTCCGATATCCGCAGCAAGTTGCCTGAAGGGGTGGATGCGTGGCAAGTTTCCCTGAATTATCTCATGGGCATGGTTGTGATTGCCGGTCTTGCTGTCATGGCGATCTATTGGTGGATCAACCGCAATATTCTGACTGACCCTCGCTTCTACGATGCGAACCAGGAAAAAGCTCCTGGGAAGAAGAAAAAAGCAAAAATGTCTTTAACCGACAGCTTCAAGTTTATCTTCTCCTCAAAGTATATTTTATGCCTTGCTGCTCTGGTTATCGCTTATGGTATTTCCATCAACTTGGTCGAGGTCACTTGGAAGAGCCAGGTGAAATTGCAGTATCCTAACTATAATGACTACAGCACCTTCATGGGCGGATTCTCGCGCTGGACCGGCTTCGTCACGATTTTGATGATGCTCTTTGTCGGCGGTAACTTGATCCGTCTGAAAGGATGGGGCTTTGCAGCGATGGTGACACCTGTTGTCCTATTGATTACGGGAATAGGTTTCTTTACTTTTGTGATTTTCAGCGACAACCTCGCTGGATATATTTCGGCCCTTGGAACAACGCCTCTTTTCTTGGCTGTATTCTTTGGTGCCGCGCAGAATATCATGAGCAAGTCTGCAAAGTATTCTCTATTCGATCCAACAAAAGAAATGGCTTATATTCCTCTTGATGATGACCTCAAAGTCAAGGGTAAAGCGGCAGTTGACGTTGTGGGCGCTCGATTAGGTAAATCAGGTGGTTCCATCATCCAATTGGGGCTTTTGACCCTCGCGCCTTTGGCGGCTATCACTCCTTACATTGGAGCAATCCTATTCGTGATTATCGGTATTTGGATCGTAGCGGTTATTTCGTTGAACAAGCAGTTCTTAAGCTTGACAACAACACCGCCTGATTCAACTGATAAAGGAGAACCTCATGAAGCGGAAGCTGCATCTTAATTGATGTAAGCCGTTTCTTCGTGAAAATCCCGTACAGCAATCGCTGTTCGGGATTTTTTTTGCACCGGATGTATTGGACAATGTGCGGCATTTACAGTCAAACAAAGAAAAATGGAGAAAGAAGATGTCCCCGCATGATAAGAAAATGATCGAAGCGGCAGAAATGAATCAACTGAACACTCTCTCGTTAAGCGATACCGATTGGGAACATTTCTTAGCGATTATGGAAGCTCCAGTCCGCATCAATCAGAATTTACAAAATGCAGTAAAAAAATTTTGCAAAGAGTTAGATAAATAAATAAGAGAAAAGCCTGTCTCCTTTTATCATCACTATCTTTCCTATCCTCCCCATCTTGTAGAATTACAGGATGGGGAAGATAAGAAGGATGAAGGTAGACGCACCTCTCTCCAGGGAGAAATGTGCCGACATGGCTTGGAATTTCCTATCCTTTTTCTAAATCATTCGATTATAATTGATTCATTATTTGAGAGAAATGAGATGAAGCGCGCAAAACTTCCCATTGGCATTCAAGATTTTGAAAAAATCATTACGGGTGGGTACACCTATGTTGATAAAACCCAATACATTTACGAGCTTATTGTCCAGGCAAGCCCCTGCTTTCTTTCAAGACCCAGACGGTTTGGTAAATCCTTATTAGTATCGACATTTGCAGCGCTCTTTTCAGGTAAACGTGAATTATTCAAGGGATTGTGGATTGATCATACGGATTGGAATTGGGATATTTATCCTATCATTCGCCTCGATATGTCGACGATAAACAGTGCAACGCCTGAGATGCTTGAAAGAGCTCTGATCCATGCTTTAAATGATATAGCCCTTCAGCATGATGTGACATTAGCAGGAGAAACGTCATCCGATTATTTATCCGATCTTATCAAACAATTAGTTGCTGTTTCAAATCAAAAAGTTGTCGTTCTCATTGATGAGTATGACAAACCACTTATTGATAATATAGAAGACCTAGATTTAGCCCAAAAAAATAGAGAGATTTTACGAAGATTCTATACTATTTTAAAAGCTCAAGATGAATATTTGCGTTTTATTTTTTTGACAGGAGTCACTAAATTTTCAAAAGTCTCAGTATTTTCTGGGCTTAATAATTTGAATGATATCACGATGCTAAATCATTTTAGTGTTCTGTTAGGCTACACAAAAAATGAGTTAGAGCTTTACTTTGCAGAAGATATTGCCGATCTTGCCCAAAAAAGAGGACTTAACAATGAGGACTGTTATGATCTTCTCAAAGAGTGGTACAATGGTTATCGATTTTCTGACGAAGGTCAATTAGTTTTCAATCCATTTTCTGTTTTACGCTTACTGCAAGAGCACAAATTTGACGCTCATTGGTTCGAGACAGGAACTCCAACATTCCTTATCAAATTGATCCAAAAAAGAGAGTTTGATTTTATTGATTTGGAACAATACGAGGTGAGCAGTGCAGACTTCAGCACTTTTGAAATAGAAGAATTACCCACTATCCCTCTGCTTTATCAAACAGGGTATTTAACAATCAAAGAATACGATCCTGCATTCAATAGGTATCGCCTTGGGTATCCTAATCGCGAGGTTGGAATCGCTTTTTCCGAAAGGCTGATTGCTTATTTTGCAACGGCAAAAGCAAAAACTGCGGACTATTTATCCCAACTTTATCGAAACCTCTCGATTGTGGAATGGGATTTTGCACATTTTTTCTCCATCCTTAGCGAGCTTCTTGCATTGATGCCCTATGATTTATATTTGAAACAAGAAAAACATTTCCAAAGTCTTTTCTATATGGTCATTAAATTAGCAGGTTTTAATATCAGCGCTGAAGTGCATACACAACGTGGACGTGTGGATGCTGTCTTGCAAGCGAAAGATAAAATCATCATTTTTGAATTTAAACTTGATCAAACTGCTCAGATTGCCGTGGAGCAAATTAAGCAAAGAGGGTATTATCAACTCTTTCAAGATCAAAATCTTCCCATTTTCTTGGTTGGAATCAACTTTGATGGCAAAAGACGACTCATCGATGACTGGTTGGTGGAGGTCGTTTAACTATTCACGCCCCCCCTTTCGTTCCTTTGCCTAATTAATGAGCCATCTCCTTTCATCACCACTATCTTTCCTATATATCCTCCCCATCCTGTCAATTTTAGCAGGATGGGAAGGATAAGGGTGCGTTAAGCTATTCGTTATCTTGCCTATCTTGCCGCGCAGCGATCTTGCCTATCCTGTTTTCTTATGCTGGGAAGTTAGGGATGTTGCAAGTTTGCCAATCTTGTTCCGTGTTAGGAGGTGATAAACGTCGGTTTCAGGTTGCTCGTGCCTTCAACATCTTTTGACAGCTGGTGAGCATCTGCCGGTTCAACGTTGCCTTCGCCAATCTCTTCGCGACCGCGGTCTCCAATCATCGAAGCAAACTGTTTGCCTAATGAACGGACAGCATAGCCCCAACAAAAGATGACGAGGAGTAAAATCGCCGCAACATAAGGCGCGCTCGCTGCAACGGTCCCGAAAAGCATCAGGAGCCCTTGATGGATGATTGACCCGCCTGATTTTCCAATCCGCGATCCCACACCATCAATCGCAGCCTTTCCTCTTAACTTACTCTCATGGCTGAGGGGGATAAAAGCCATCTCTTTGGTAGAATCAAACACTGAGTACTTACAAGCCTTACTCATGCACACTTGCGCAGCGCCAAAGAAGACAGCGATGGCAAGAGGAGTCGTCCCAATAAAGTAATTCACAGGACCTGCTAAATCGTCTCTAAACAGCATAAAGGAGAAAAAACCGATGCTAGTCAGAAGCATGATGACGGGAGTGATTAAAGCCGTTCTTGTCCACCCAAAACGGGCGATCAGTTGAGCCATAAACAGGGAAGTGATTGTCGCGATGATGCCGACAGCAGAGGTCATATAGTTCATATAACGGCTGTAGTTCACTGTTTCTGGATAGAGCTGCCGGAGCTGATCTTTCCAAACGATTTCTACGACATTAATAAACAAGTTATAACAGATAACAATCAGAGCAATACATATTAAATATTTCGAATTTAATAGATAATCTAAACTTTCTCGAATCGACAACCTTTTCTTAGGCAGCAATTGATTGCTCCTGGTTTGGTGAAGTTCATTAAATTCAGGCGCATTGAGAACATTCTTATTCATCCAACGAAAAGCCACCATCGTCAAACATCCAAAGATAATGACTGTAATCATTAGAATCTCAAGGGTTTTGTCCCAGCTTTGATTATTTGTTAATAAATTCGCAGCAACGCCTGCAACAATCCCTGAAAAACTGGCGATGACGCCTAGCATGCTATAAAAACGGCGTGCTTCTGTGATCTTCGTCACTTCGTTAGCAAATCCCCAGAAAAGAACAGATAAGACCATGGTACTCCAAAGCTCGCAGAATACGTAGAAGAGGGTAAATGTCCAATTTCGAAACATCGCAATCAACCCTTTACAGCCAGGAGGCAGTAGAGATTCTAGATAATCTGCTGTTTGGTGGGGATGTAAAACATTTTGTAGAGGAAAAAGGACAAAAGTAAAGAGAGTGAAAAAAACAAGGAAGCTTGTGATCGTAATATAAAACACCTTTTCTTGGCTAAAGCGGCTTGAGATTTTGGTAAAAATCAGCGTCGCTAAAACAGCCATTGGAAGGAGTACCCAAACTTTAATAAAAGGAATCACCTCTGCACCAGACGATTTAGCTGTCACAACGACAGCGTCTTTGATATTTCGTAAAATTGTGTAATTGAAACAGATGAGAAACATGATTAACATCATCGGCAGCAATTTTCTTAATTCATGCCGATAAACGGGCCAAAAACATGATCGGATTCTACCAAACTCTGAATGAGACATCAAAAACCCTTCATTAAGAAATGATTATACCACATTTAAAATAAAATATTCAACACTAACTTATTCATAAAAAGCGAAATTCTCAGAAAAGATGTAAAATATCGTTGTATTCATCATCATTTCTGAGAATTTTCGCCTATACAGCTTGCTGTTCTTTCAACTGCTCACCTAAAACAGTCACAGGAGCCACCCTTGCAGATCTCGGCTGTCCTACAAATTCACCCGCCCCAGCAGTAGGGGGGGGTTGGACTGAAACCGTTGTTGTGGTTAATTCGTTAAATTGCTTCCCTAATAACCGGATAGCAGCGATCCAGATCCCTATCACGCCGAATAATACAGCAGCGACATAAGGGGCGCTGGCAGAGATTGTAGAGAAGAAGAATAACAAACTCTGCAGCACCACCGATCCCCCTGATTTCCCAAGGCGGGAGCAGACACCATCAATAGCCGCTTTCCCGACTAGCTTACTTTCAGAGTCTAAAGGAACAAACGCCATTTCTTTTGTCGCATCAAAGACAGAATATTTCGCCCCGCGGCTTAGGATATTTTGCGCTGTACTGAAGAACACAACCATTGCTAGAGGTGTTAACCCGAGGAAGGCGATGGTAAAATCGGGCATGGACTGGTTCATAAAGAAGAAAGTAAAAACACCGATGCTTGTCAAAATCAAGATCGCCGGTGTAATGAGCGCAGTAAACGTCCAACCTAATTTCCGAATTGCATTTCCAGCAACAAATAAAGAGGTGATCGTCGCCACCAAGCCGATGATCGAAACGACATGGTTCATATAGAGAGTGTAATCATTGGGATTAGGGTATAATTCTTTGACTTGATGTTTCCACAATACTTCGGTGAGATTGATGACTAGATTATAAGAAAGTACAATCACAGCGATAGAGATAAGATAATTAGAGCGGAGTAGATAAGAGAAACTTTGCCTTAACGAAAGCTTTCCTTTCACATCATCTTTTGAAGTCACAGAGGAAGGATCGTAGTAACGAGGGTCAGTTAATACCGTCCGATTCATCCAACGAAATAAAGCCAAAGTGAGAACCCCAGCAACTAAGATCATCGAGATCATCAAGATCAAAGATTGATGCCATGCATCTTCACCAATTGGAATCGTCCCCCCTTGCTTGGTAAAATTACAACAAAATACCGAAAGCTGACCAGCAAAGATTCCTGAAAGATTGGCTCCAACACCAAATAACCCATAAAAACGTTTTGCTTCGCCAATGCGAGTGACCTGGTTGGCGAATCCCCAGAAGAGCACTGCCAAGACAGCACTAGACCAGAGCTCAGACATCACATAGAACAGGGTAAACGACCAATAGCGAAACATCGTAACCAACCCCTTAAGCCCAAGAGGCAAATAAATCTCTAAGCGGTCAGCTAGCTCATTGGGGTGAATAAGGTCTCGAATGGGGTATAAGACAAAGGTAAAAAGGGCAAAATAGGAGAGAAAGATTGACAAGATAATATAAAAAACAGTTTCTCGAGAGAGGCGGTTAGAGATCCAGGTAAAAAATAGTGTCATCAAGATTGCCCCTGGAAAGACTCCCCAAACCTTAACAAATGGGATCACTTCAGCCCCTGAAGAAGGCGCTGTAATGAGAATCGAGTCTTTAAGAGTTCTCAGAACATTATAATCAAATGAAATTAGAAAGAAAATGAAGAGCATTGGAATGAGCTTTTTGAGCTCATAGTTATGGACAGGCCATATATAGCCTCGCCATCGGCTAAATTCGGGAAGTGATTCCCCTGGTGTCTTCAATGACATGCAAACCTTGCCCTTGGATTAAAAACGAACTCTCTGAATCGCTTTGATAGACAAAATTGACCGGATACAATAATGTAATAAATTTTACATTTAAATATAATTGCAAGTTGTAAGTAGAAAGAGTGAAAGACTTGAGTTGACTTACTGATTCAAATTGCATAAGCCTCGAAGTTTGAAAATGCTTAATTTAGCATTTAGAACGCCTTTGAAAATACTATTATAGGCGGTTCATAAATTTAAAGCAAGGGGAATTTTTGCGACAGAGCGGCATTGTTTCACCACTGAGCCAATGAGATCAGTGGTGAATTATGCAACAACGTCCGACAGAGCTTCGATCCCTGGCAGATTGCCTAATTCGATATATTCTAGAGAGGCTCCGCCCCCTGTTGAAAGATGGCTCATATTTTTCCCTTCTCCCGCTCTGTCTAAAGCAGCAATCGTATCGCCGCCTCCGACAATGGTATTGGCAGAAAGAGAGGCCATGCAATGGGCGATTTCATTTGTTCCTTGATCGAATGGCGGGGTTTCAAAAACACCTAGTGGACCATTCCAAAATACAGTTGCAGCAGACTGCAATGCATTTTTGTATTTTTTTATTGTCTCAGGGCCAATATCGACACCTTCGAACCCCTCTGGAATTCCCTCTGGAATGGGAACGACCACCCGCTCTGAGGGGCTAGAAATCGCACGTACAGCAACGATATCGCTAGGGAGTAAAATCCGACAGCGCGATTGAACTCCTACATCCATCAATTCTCTCGCCACGGGGAGAAAGTCATTTTCAACTAATGAATTTCCTATGGGAATGTTTTCAGCTTTAAAAAATGTATAAGCCATGGCCCCGCCAATCAGAAGGAGATCTGCTTTCTGCAAGAGGGCCTCAATCACTTTAAATTTTGTTGAGATTTTCGCCCCGCCTAGGATAGCGTAAAAAGGCCTTTCAGGATTTTTTATCGTCCGGTCCAAGTAGGCAATTTCTTTTTCCATGAGAAATCCTGCGGCAGATTTTCCTGGAAAGAACGTCGTGATTGCTGTGATCGACGCATGTTCCCGGTGAGAACAACTAAACGCATCATCCACATAGAAATCACCAAGGTCGGCTAAAGAACTCGCAAAAGAAGGTTCATCTGCAGGTTTTTCTTCTCCTGGGTGGAAGCGGAGATTTTCAAGCATGAGGATGTCGCCGTGTTTAAGCGAATGACAAATCCTCTCTATTTCCAAACCACAACAATCTTGCCCCATCAAAACGGGACGTTCAAGAAGCTTAGACAACCTTTCAGCACAAGGTTTCAGAGAGAGGAGAGGATCTTTTTTCCCTTTTGGCCTCCCTAAATGGCTCATCAAAATCGGTATGCCGCCATGGTCGAAAACGTAACGAATGGTGGGTAGTGAGGCTCTAATACGGGTATCATCAGAAATTTCCCCATTTTCGAAAGGAACATTGAAATCGACTCGTATCAATACCCGTTTATTTCTAACATCGAGATCGCGAATAGAGAGTTTCTCTGACATAGTGCATCACCCCGCAAGTTCAACAAAAGCAAGATTCCATTAAATCCGCACCATAGGTCATCTGATCAAATATTTCAACTCCAGTCTAATCAAAACAATCAAAAAGGGCAAAACAGGATAAGCAGGATCGCTTCGCGGCAGGATAAGCAAGATGATAGGAAAATCAGGCAACCATTGGAAAAATAACAACAAAGCCTATCATCTTATCATCACTATCTTGCCTATCCTGCTACGAAGTAATCCTGCTTATCCTGTTTTGCCCTTTTGTTTATGTTTTGCTAGATTTCTTGTAACAGTAACATAGTCTTGTTCGTCAGAAATGTTCAAGTCTACCTCTGTTTTTTCTGTGAAACTTGTTGGCAGTTATCTTGAACCTCTATATGATTTTTTCGGATCTCTCCACCTTAATGTTGCAAACCAAATCATGACAGACACGAGTATCAAACTTGACCCCAACCAGTTAGTGAGTCTCATCGGCAATAATGGCCAACTCTCTCGCACCCTGAAAGGATTTGAACCTCGCCCAGCGCAACAGCAAATGATGACCAATATCATCGAAGCCTATAACAAAGAGGCGATCGCCCTCATCGAAGCGGGAACAGGAACAGGGAAAAGTTTAGCTTATTTAATTCCAGCCATCCTTTGGGCTTCTCAGCAGCATGAAAAAACAGTCATCTCGACCCATACCATTGCTTTGCAAGAACAGCTTATCGAGAAAGACATTCCCTCGATCCTGAAAGCTTTAAATCTCAGTCTAAAAACAGTTTTAGTGAAAGGAATGAGCAACTATCTCTGCTTTCGAAAAATTGAAGATACTCAAATGGAGCTCCAGTTATTTCCTGGAATAGAACAAAAGGAACTCGACTCCATCAGCCAATGGCTCCCTCGAGCTGAGGAAGGCTCAAGATCTGAGGTTCCTTTTATCATTTCGCCAGCAACTTGGGAGAGGGTTGGAGCAGAAGCAGATGCCTGCTCGCACAATGACTGTCCCCATTTTCAAAAGTGTTTTTTCTTCAAAGCGCGCCGCAAAGCACAAGATGCTCAGCTCCTGATCGTCAACCATCATCTTCTCTTCGCCGACCTTGCTAAAAGGAAAGAGACAAACAACTATAGCGAACCTTCCATCCTTCCCTCCTATAATCGTATCATCATTGACGAAGCTCATCACATCGAGAGCATCGCGACGGAATTCTTCTCCGCACGCTTGCATAAGCTCGAACTCCTTCGGATTCTGGGAAGGCTTAACTCTGATAAAGGCGGTTCAGCTGAAGGAAAGCTCCCTCTCTTAAGAGAGAAACTTCAATCACTATACCGCAAAACACCCCCGCATGATATCGGCCGATTGATTCAACAAATTACAATCGATCTTTCAGCCTTGCGCCATTCACTAAATGAGCAGATTCACGAATCGTTCGAAGCTTTCTGCCAATATATCGAAAGCAAAAAGAAGCCATGGGAGCGAACGAGCCAGGCAGAATCGTCGATGAAAGGGGAAAATAAACTGCGGATCTTGAAAGAAGACCAAATCCACCCCAACTGGAAAGAGCAATTCGAGCCTCAGGCGATGAAACTGATTGAGATGCTTAAGCGCTATCATGATAGCGTCATCGGCCTTGAAGGATCCCTCAAGCTCATTGATGATGAAAAGATGCAGGAACAAACAAAAAGCATCCGTTTCGACATTCTGGCGTTGAGTGGAAAGTTGCTGCAAGCCGTCGCTTTTCTACGTGCATTTTTAGAAGAGGTTAAAACCTCCTCAAAGGTACGCTGGATTGAGCTGCAGCAGCTCAAAAGCTTAGTCAATGTCCATCTCATTGACGCTGAATTAAACACCTCTAAATTACTGGCTGATTATCTATTTAACCGCTTTGCCACCATCATTCTGTGCAGCGCCACTTTAGCCACAAACCAGAAATTTGATTATGCCCGCCAGCGCCTCGGCCTGACCAACGAACTTCTTGAAGACCGCATCGTCACTGAACATGTCTACACATCCCCATTCGACTATAAAAGGCAAACTCTCCTAGCAATTCCGACGGACATGCCCCCTCCCAGCCACCCTGCGTTCAATGATGTTGCGTTTGAAAATGTCTGGAAAGCTGTTGAAACCACTAGAGGAGGCGTCTTCGTCCTCTTTACTTCGTATGCGATGATGCAAGCTTGCCATGCAACTTTAGCAAAACGATTGTCAGACAATCGCTATACCCTATTCCGTCAAGGAGATGATCATCGACTCTCTCTTCTCAATAACTTCAAGAAAACTGACCGCGCCGTCCTCTTCGGTACAGACACATTCTGGGAGGGTGTTGACGTCGTCGGTGATGCCTTGCGTTGCGTCATCATCGTCAAACTCCCATTCCAAGTCCCTAATGACCCGATGGTTCAAGCACATACCGAAGCCATTTTAGAGAGTGGAGGAAACCCTTTCAATGACTACATGGTTCCTCATGCAATTGTAAAATTCAAACAAGGCTTTGGAAGGCTGATCAGGAGCAAGTATGACCGAGGCTGCGTGATCTGTCTCGACACACGCCTCGCCCTAAAGGGATATGGGCAGCAATTTCTAAATAGCTTGCCAGCAAGCGAAAAATTGTTCATGAACAGCACCCTTCTCTGGCCTAAAATTGACGAATTCTATCGCAAAACCTACCATTTTGTTAAACAAAACCCATTCTCATGAAACTAACTGTACCAGCATCTAGTCAAGATGAACAGGATAGGCACGCAAAGTCGCAACTCCTAGAATAAAATAACAGGATATGCAAGATCGCTTCGCGGCAGGATAAGCAAGATGATGACGATCATTTTTTACTCATCATTAGTGAATCACCACTTTTGAGTAAAATAGAAATAAATGCTACCTATCATGCAAATTTTGCTTGATATTTTGCATGATAGATAGCAAAATTCAGGTCGTGGCAAGCATCGGTATAAAGAAAAAACCTTTCTCTGCTGCCCCGTTGATGAGTTTTTAGCACAGATCAATCCGAATCATCCTCTTCCTATTTAAGTAATGATTTAAACTTCTTAAGAAATGTCATGACAGAAGCAGGAAGAATCTTTTTTAAGAAGGCGTTCCGTCTAGTACGCTTTAAATGAGAGCGGTGGAAATTCACACTTTTTGTAAAATAAGGGCTATACCGGTAGTCTAATAGTTCGTCATAGATAGGGAGCAAATCCATGATTTTTTTTATCTGCTGACTATCTGCTAGAGAGCTCCAAGCTCCCTGCCCTTGCTTGCGATAGACAGTCATCTGTAAAGGGAGATAGCCAATTGAACCAATCTCTGCACAGGCCATATTAAACATCCAATCAACAGTAAATACTTCATAGATTTTAGGAGGCAATTTTCTTACAACCTCATTTCGATACATACATGTCGAGAAATTCCCGATAAAATTATTTTCTATTAATTCGATAAGAGAAAGAATAGGAGACCGAGGTGATAATCCATTCTGAAACTCAACGTAGACACCATCATTATTCAAAAAAAGAAGTCCATTGAAGCAAAAGCTGCACTCCGGTTGGTGGTCTAAAAATTCAACCTGCTTTTGCAACTTGAGAGGAGAAATCCAATAATCATCTCCTTCTAAAATGGCGATATATTCTCCAGAGCATGCCGAAAGTCCTCTTTGTAAATTCTTAGTAATCCCGAGATTCTTTTCAACAGGAAGCAGCCGGATCATCGACGGATAGCGCTGTTGATAATCCTCCAAGATTTCACGTGTACGGTCTGTAGAGCAATCATCGCTAACAATAATTTCGAAGGGAACCTGGGTTTTCTGTGCAAGAACGCTGTCAAGAGCTTCCTGTATATATTTTTCATGATTATAGGAGGTAATCAGAACGGAAAGCTTGGGATGTTGAGTCATAAAAACCTCTTTTGAGTATTTTATAAAGACGCAAAGAAGACCCAAAGGAGCAAAGAAGAATAACTTCTCACCCGACTCCAAAGCTATTAATTCTCTTCTTTGCGCCTTTGCATCTTCTTTGCGTTTAAAAAAGGGTTATTCAGGAATGGAATTCCTTTTCAAATTCCATTTCCAATTCTAAAAATTTTCGATTACGCTCTTTCTCTTTTTTCTTGGCCGGTATTCCACACACAACTGTAAATGGCTCTACAGTATTTTTTACTAAACTCAACGCTCCTACAACACCGCCTAAACCTATTTCAACATTCGGCAAAATGATTGCTCCGGATCCGATGATCGCATGTTTTCTCAGCGCAATGGGGCCGTTTTCTACTTTCTTATAACAGTGCGGCACCATCGGGTTGGTCATATACCCGTCAACATAGTCATCATTAGAGGTAAATAAGGAGACACGCGAAGAAATGTTAGCGAAGGAATCCAGCTCGATCTTCCCCCCACCTCCAAATAAATAAGATCCTGCACCAATATGGATGTGGTTGTGGAAATGAATCCCCTCTTCACCGGCACTCAACAACGAAAAGCAGTCGATACGGACGTGTGAACCAAGAAAAATTTTCTTAGGGTTAAAAAAAACGACAGAACTATGAATCCGAACATCTTCACCGACAGATCCAAGAAGACTTTGTAATTGTTCTTGAGAGTAGTTCATCATCTAAACATTCCACAAAAATTTTTAAAGGTTTTTTGGATTTTCCAAATCACCCAAGAAGGAGATAAACATTTTAGCAAGACTCCTTTGAACGTTCGAAGTTCTGGGGGAGGAGAATAAAATATAGGAGGGGAAATCTTTAAAAAATCAGAATAATGAAAATTTAAATCAGATGCTAATTTTTCTCTGATTTCAGGATCTCCTAGTAAAGAAAAAAGAGTTTCTACACCAAAAAGTCGATAGATACTGTTTGTGGAAACCTCGGCGCGCAAAGCTAGGTTTGCTAAATAAAAGGGGATGAATTCTGGATTTCTTTTAACAATGGATGAGGCTTCTTCTGGAAAAATTTCCAAGTATTCTTCTATTGAAGAAATTGAAAGATAGTGCTTCAAAAGATGAGAAGTCTCCCACTGACTGCGATAACAAGCTTCTAGCGTGGGAGCACTCGCGTTGCCTGCATTTGAAAGAATGCGAAATTGTGTGAGCTCTTCTTGGAGGATATGAATTTCATGCTTAAAGACTAGACGGATCCAAAAGTCAAAGTCAGGGAGTTTTGAAAATCGAGGGTCATAATATCCAAATTCATCATAACAACAGCGTCGAATCATCACTGTTGGATGGCATAGGGCATTTTGCTTATAGAAAAAATAATTCAACCATTCCTGTCTAGAGCGATTCGGATGGTTAAAAACATCACTGCAAAAACACTGATCACTCAGAGGGTTTCCTTTTTCATCGATAAGCATAGGAAATGCAAAGACCGCAGCAATGTGAGGGTTGTCATTCAAAAAAGAGACTTGCTTCTGTAATTTACCAGGAAGGAAAACGTCGTCTGAATTGAGAATAGCGACATAGTCACCCGACCCTTCTTCAATCGCTCTGCGCAGCGCTACACAGGCTCCCTGGTTTTGCTTAAGAGGGATAAAATGGATACGCGGATCTTTGAATTTGAGAATTTCCTGCACAGTATTGTCTGTAGAGCCATCATCGACAATAACGAATTCAAAATCGCATCCAGCCTGAGATAACACGCTTTCAATAGCAGATCCGACAAACTTCTCATGATTGTAGGATGCCATTGAAACAGTCACCTTGGTCATCAGTTCCCCCTTTGAGACATGCAGCATGTTTGAGCTGGACTGAAAGAGCGCAACATCGCACAAATGGTTTTAGCACTTTCAATAGACAATTGTCCATAGAGAGGAAGGACGAGAACCTCCTGAACGATTTCATGAGCAACAGGAAGGAGTTCCGGCTGCGCCGATGGCAAGTGCCTATAACACTCGTAGTTGCTACATAGAGGGTTGAAGTACTTACGGGTGATCACGTTATAATCTTTAAGTCGACAATGCACTTCATCGCGAGAGATGCCAAATTTATCTTGGTGAATTCTTATGACAAAGTACTGAAAACTGGAGCGCACGTTCTCAGGAAGATTGACAAGGGTAATGCCCTCGACGTCCAAAAGTTCTTCTCGATACACTTTAATGATTTCTGCTCGCCGCTGTCGTTCTTCTTCCAAGGACTTGAGATTGATCAATCCAAGAGCGGCTTGGATCTCATTCATTTTCCCATTAATGCCCGGAAGAATGACTTCGTCTTCATTCTTGATCCCAAAATTTTTTAATAAGTCAACATGCTGCTTCATGTCAGGGTTGAAAGTGATGCAACCGCCTTCAGCGGTATGGAAAAGCTTTGTGGCATGGAAACTAAACATCGAGACATCTCCAAAAGAGCCGATGCCTCTTCCGGCAATCTCGACTCCGAATGCATGTGCGGCATCATAGATGACTTTTAACCCATGGCGTTGAGCAATTTCTTCAATAGCAAAGACATCGCAAGGGGTGCCATAGACGTGAACGCCCAAAATTGCCGATGTCTTCTCTGTGATAAGAGCCTCAATTTTTGTAGCATCGATATTCATTGTCACAGGATCGATATCGCAGAATACGGGTGTGATCTGATTCCAAGCAAGAATATGAGGAGTGGCAGGAAAGGTGAATGGTGTTGTAATGACTTCACCGCTAAGCTCTAAGGCCTGACAGGCTGTAATTAGAGCAATGGTCCCATTATTGAAGAGAGATAGCGAAGGAACTTTTAATGTTTGGCATAACGCCCTCTCTAATGCTTGGTGCTGAGGGCCGCCATTTGTCAAAATCTGTTCTTTCCATATTTCCTCTAATGAGTTGGAAACATCTTGCAAATCAGGAAGCATGGGACGAGTAACATAAATTTTTTCAGGGAATGGATTGAACATTTATTGGTAACCCCCAAACTTTTTTTGTTAAAAACGATATCAGGAAATGAAAAATAATAGAAGGATAATTCATCTATAAACTTCTTTAGATGTTAGTAGGGTATTATGCAGCCATAATGAATTTTCATAATCTTCGATTGAACCCTGACGAGATACACTTTCATGATGAACTCCAACAGCATATGGCGTAAAGAAAGATCTAAGCCCGCGAGACGCTAGCTTACAAGCTAAATTGGTGTCACTAAAGGCAATCGGATACCAGATCTCATCAAATCCACCCACTTCGATGAAATCTTTTCGCTTGACCATTGCACAAGCTGCCGTCACAGCATCAACAAATGTGAGTCTCTTCGACTCATCCATAGATTCAAACGTGCGGAACTTTTCGATATGGGACCAACACATCTTCCCGTCTCGGATTCCATGCATGACCACCCCGCCATGTTGTAAACGGTTGTTAGGATAATGAAGACGACATCCAACCATACCAATATTAGGCTGGTCAATCCACCGCACCATTTCTTCAAGGGCATCAGGATCCAATTCAACATCATTATTTAAGAACAGGAGGAGATCGGCTTCTTTTGCGGTTTCACTCATCGCAACAGCTAAGTTGTTGAGCCTGGAATAATTAAATGGTTCATCAATTCGTATCACCTCCCCGCCTTTGGATTTTATGGCTTCTGCAATAGAATGATCAGCGCTTTGATTGTCTACTGCTGTGATTTTAAAGCTGCTGAAGGATTGTTTTAAGAGGCTATCAATACATTTTAGCGTCAGTTCTTTTTGATCTTTATAGAGAATGACGACCTGGATGAGCTGATTTTGTGGCAGAGCAGGTTGTCCTCTTATTGTCGACGGAAGGTAACCAGGACTGATTTTCCAGTCCAACTGTTCAGCTCTACAGTAATCCTCCAATACATTGATAAATGAAGAAATTGTTTTATGATTTTGTTTCCCTTTCCGACATGCGCATAAAGGGAAGGGAACATGTTGAATATCTGCACCCGATCGGCTCGCGCGTAAAAATAAATCTTCCCATTCAGCCCCTTGAGTATTGGCTCTCAGGCCATCAACTTTTTCCCATAGATCTTTTGAGATCAACATCCCATATTCGTTAATTTGATCAAAAAAGAAGGGAAAATTAATTTGATGAGGTTGCCGAAAACAGCCCAAAGGAGCTAAAGCATCTTTATCGGTTATTCCAACCACGTCGCAATAGAATACAGCTTTTTCGGGATGGGAAACGATCCGCAGAGTCTGATCGTATCGAAATAAAAAATCTGGACGGGCCCACCCTTCTTCATCGATAAAAATAAGAAAATGGCCTGTCGATTGTTTGACTAAACGATTGATAAAATTGATCCGATGATCATTCTGATCATTTTCGTCCTGAACAAATTTCACCTTCTTCTTCTCATGCAAAATCGATGCAATGACCTCCAATTCTTCTCGTTTAGGGGGATTCATGAAACCGATAACAATTTCGAGAGGATAAGATTCATTCGTTATCGATTCCAAACATCGTTTTAGACAAGCGAGTTTGGGTTGATCAAGAACAAGAATGAAAGTATAGGTCAATAGTGGATTAGAAGGGAGGAGAGAGTAGAGTCCATCTGATGTTCTCTTCAACTTTGCGAGTAAAGGGTCGTTAATATGCGAATACTGTTCCGTTAATTTTTTTCTAATAAATTTCACAAACTCTTGTAATGAAGGGATGAATGTCCGGATGGAATTAATTAATGATTGTTTTAAGAATCTCAATAGATTGGTGTAGTGAAGTGACTTGAAAATATCTCTAAAAAAACCATTTTTTTTCTGTAAAACATCGGACATTCTCTTCTCCTCCAAAATGTTATTAATATCCATCTCAAAACTAACTTAAGTTAGTTATTTTTTGCGAAAAAATTACTTTATTGTTAAATTAATTCTTTAATCTTCTGTGCGCGATAGCCAAGGGACTTTGAAGCATCATTTTTATCTAATATTTCTTCCCTGGTTCTCTTACTATGCTTTTCGACATCAAGGTTGTTTTTAATTAATAAAATCTGTGCAGCTGCTTCTTGAGGGTCTAGAGGAAGGTCAAAAAAAGTTTCGAAATCATTTCCCAGCTGCAGGGTATCATGCCAAAAGACGATAGCTCCGGTCAATCCAGCTTCAAGAGTACATGCTGTATATTTTCCATCAATGTAGAGGTCATGAACAACTTCAGCCGCCACATGAACAAACGCATCATAGGCATGATATTTCTGAATCACTTTTTGGTGATTTCTATACCCCATATTCGCGAGTGTAGATATTTTCAATTGAAATGGAATATTCAATTTATTCAATACCCGATTAATTTTTGATTTTAACCGAGTGTTGAAATCGATTGTATGTTCTTTTTCCTTCCTGGGAGGATAAACTTCATAACACAAACCTGTGCGCTGCATGATTTCTTGGCTTCTCTCCCAATCTTTTTGTGGAGTTGGTGCAGAAACATGCAACAGAGAATTAATTTTCTTACGGTATTTTAGACAGTGAATGAGATGGGCGTCTATGGTAAAAGGACAAATGGACATTTTATCAGAGGATTGATAAGCAACTGCCAATGGTCCTGGATTCACAAACGCAAGATCATAAGATTCATTGATCACTTTCAGGGCTGTTTGACGATATTCCAAGTTATGGTAGGGATTAAGTCCAAATCCAGGAAATAGCATAATGACGCGGCGTAGAGCAGGGATTGAAGCAGCCTTGGAAAGGACATCTGGTCCAAAAGCATATAAAATTGTATCCTCTCCAGCTTCATCTACGAGGGTAAAATGTTTCTCTAAATGAGGCAGTTCCCAGCGTAGAAAATGAGTGGCTTGTTCAACGAATATTTTTAATTTAGGTTTACTCAGAATGTTCATTTTATTGTTATGCCTCTTATAGGTAACGATTCACGAGGGTCCAGGCACTTCCGTGAAGGGTTACACATTTAGCCTAAAGTCAGTTCCATCTGCTGATACGCACGCATTTTATCTCTCCATTCCGCAGCATCTTCAAAGCGCATCTCCTTAGCAGCCCGCCGCATTTCCACTTCACACTCTTTGAACTTTTGGCGAACCTCTTCGATGGTCAAATAGTGGTGAGCCTCTTCAGCGGCTTTCAACACATCATCTGCCATTTGATGGCTATAAGGCACCTGATCCTCGTCAGGTTCCACCAAGAAAGAGATCTCTCGCTTAGTCGTTTTTGGGGTAATCCCATGTTCTTCATTATAGGCTTGCTGAAGCTTTCTCCGCGCGTTGGTGATGTCTAAGGTTTTTTGGATCGACTTCGTGATCTTATCCGCATACATGATCACGCGCCCTTCGACATTCCGGGCAGCACGGCCGCACGTTTGAATCAATGCCGTCTCGCTCCGCAGAAAACCTTCTTTGTCGGCGTCAAGAATTGCAACGAGAGAGACTTCAGGAATGTCCAATCCTTCCCTCAATAGGTTGATGCCGATCAAAACATCAAATTCGCCGCAGCGGAGATCTCGGATAATCTGCACCCGCTCAATTGTATCGATATCGGAGTGGAGATACTTTGCCTTGACATTCAACTCTGTGAGATAGCTGGCAAGGTCTTCTGAGAGCCTCTTTGTCAAAGTGGTGACTAAAACCCGCCCCCCTTTCGCAGCATGAGCTCTGATCTCTGCTAAGCAATCATCCACCTGCCCGGAAGCAGGACGGACTTCGATCATCGGGTCGAGAAGGCCCGTTGGACGGATCACCTGCTCGACAACTTCGCCGCCCGTCTGCTGCACTTCCCATGCCCCTGGTGTTGCCGAAACGAAAATGACCTGATGGATCCGTTCGAAGGTCTCTTCAAAACGAAGGGGGCGATTATCATAAGCTGAGGGGAGGCGGAATCCAAAATCAACCAAGCTCTGTTTTCTTGCCCGATCGCCATTGCACATGGCGTGGAGCTGAGGCAATGTCTGATGCGATTCGTCGATGAACATCAGAAAATCTGAAGGAAAGTAGTCGAGAAGTGTCGGTGGAGGATCTCCAGGCTGCCTCATACTGAAGTGGCGAGAATAATTTTCAATTCCTTTACAGGTTCCAACCTCTTTGATCATCTCCAAATCATACTTTGTTCTTTGCTGTATCCTCTCTAGCTCTAAGAGCTGCTTCTCATCTTCATAGAATTTCTTTCTTTCCTCTAATTCAGCTCGGATGGTCTGGATGGCCTGAAAGCGCACCTCTTCCGGGGTGACATGGTGGGAGCTGGGATAGATGGTGACAGAGGGTAAGCGGCGAAGAGTTTTCCCTGTCAGGGGGTCAATCTCGCTAATCTGTTCGATGTCGTCGCCAAACATCTCCACTCTAATGGCACGATCTTCTTCGTAAGCAGGAAAGATGTCCAAAACATCCCCTCTCACGCGGAATGTTGCACGGATGAAATCGAAGTCATTGCGTTTATATTGCATCTCAACAAGGTGGAGGAGGAGGTCATCGCGGCGGCGTGACTGTCCAACAGAAATGGATAAGTTCATTCCACGGTAGTATTCTGGAGACCCTAAGCCATAGATGCACGATACCGAGGCGACAATGATGACATCAGTTCTTTCGAGGAGCGAGCGGGTGGCGCTTAGGCGCATTTTGTCGATTTTATCATTGATCGCCATATCCTTTTCAATGTAGGTGTCAGTACGCGCGATATAAGCTTCCGGCTGGTAATAATCGTAGTATGAGACAAAATATTCGACGGCATTGTCTGGGAAAAAAGCTTTGAACTCTTCGTAGAGCTGAGCAGCCAAGGTTTTATTGTGGGCTAAAATGAGACTTGGACGGTTCACTCGAGCAATAACATTTGCCATTGTGAACGTTTTCCCTGATCCGGTAATGCCTAGCAGCACCTGCGAATGCTGTCCCCGCAAGACACCTGCCGTCAGCTTCTCTATGGCTTGAGGCTGGTCTCCTTTAGGTTCAAAATCGGTGTGTAAATTAAACATCTTTCCTATTGTGTATCATTCAATATTAGGCGAATATTTCAAATGCTTCCACAATTTTCGCCGAATTTTCCGAATTACATCAAAAAATTAGACGAAAATTTGCAAAACTCCAAATACTTAACCACTGAGTTCACAGAGGTCACGGAGAGGGAGAGACGTGAATTGTTACCTCTGCGTTAAAAGGGGGTTTAACTCGTATGGTTATATGATTTGCAGGGAGATCACCCATAAAGAAAAGGCGATCACCAAGACGAGGACGAGCTTTCCTCCAGGAACCAATGGCTTGGATGCAATTTTATGCACATATCTTCCCCTCCACACCATCAATGCAGGCAAGAGTCCAAACAAAACCACCGCTCCATAACCTCCAGCAGCATTCAATGCTTTAAGAAATATCGTTGGGTAGAGCAAAGAGCAGAGAAATGGGGGGATTAATACCAATAAAGCCAGGATAGCTTTTCCCTGCGGCGTTTTCTTGATCTGCAGTCCATCCGACAAGAAGTCGACAAAGCTGAGTGCCACGCTTAAAAAAGAAGTCACGATCGAGAAAAAAGCAAAGGCTTGTGCAACTTCAAGGACCCATGAAGTCCCCACAGCGTCTTTCAATGCCTCGGTAGCGATTTCCCCCTGATCGATTGCAGACTGAAAATCGTGCAAAGGAACAATCCCTAAAATCAGCCATTCCCAAGCCAAGTAGATGAATAGGGGGATGCTGCTCCCAATGATAATCGCCCACTTTAAAGAGCGTTTATGAGCTCCAAAATACGTTGTCAGGGTAGGAATCAGGTTATGAAAACCAAAAGAGACAATAACAGCAGGGATCACCATCGCTGTCGCAGTCCAGTCGGTGTGTTTTAAGAAATCGCTCTTCACATAAGACGCTCCTAAGGCAATCATGATAACATAGGAGATAACTAATCCGAGCATGAGGAAGCGATTGCATTGATCGGCAGCGCCAGTTCCCAAATAGAGGAGAATTCCAAAGAAAAGGGTAAACAACGCCCCGCCAATGCTGTGGTGCCAACTTGCTCCTGTTAAGTCTCCCATGAAATCTGAAATTAAAGATCCGCTAGCAGAGACATAAGCAACCATGAGAGAGTAGAAAAGAAATAAAAACACTAACCAGCTGATGATTTCTCCGCCCCTTCCCAGAGTTCGTCTTGACATTGTGATGATGCTGATGTTTCCGCCGTACCAGAGGTTGACTTCAAGAAGAAGAAGCCCTGTGCAAAGCATAAATAGCCAACAAATCACAAATGTAAAAAGAGAGGGCATGAAGCCTGCTTGAGCACTTAATACAGGCAATCCGAGCATGCCAGCACCAATGCAGCAGCCTGCAACAAGCAAGATGCCTCCAAAGAAATGTCCTGGCTTAAAAGAGTTTGGTTCTATGTTGATGGCCGACCTACCTGGTTGATTTCGTTCTGTTAATTTTTTGACATCCTTCTCTTCATTATCTATCCTGTATATCCTGCCGCTTGCGATCCTGCTTATCCTGTTTTTGTCTCTTTTGCTTATCTGTGTTACGAAATTCCTTGTTTTTCAAGGCTACGCACTTCTTGGCCAAGCCTCCCTAATTCATACCCTTCATAATCGACAAATTTGAAGAAGCGTTCAAAAGCAGGGATGGCTTCACTCGCTTGTTTTGCCATTGTCTGGGCGAGGTAACGGTATGTCGAATGCCCCGCTGGAGAGGAGCGCAGCTCACAAAGCCACTGCAGAGAACGCAAATTGACGTGGAAATACCAACGGATGTGATACGCCATCGGCACAACATATTGGGCCTCTTCAGGAAGCTCGCTAGCAATTTGATCATAGGCCTCCTTGGCTCGGGCAAGGGCAAGGCAATACTCTTCTTCATAAGGGGTATTCTGAATCTCGGGAGGGATAAAAAATCCAAAATCGCAGGTGAGCAGCTGCCTTTCCTGAGTCAGCATCCGATGGCGATGTAAATCTCGATACGCCCCATAATCGCTCACAATTTCAAACGTGAATTCAGCGTGCTCAAGAGCACGTGGAGACTTATGGCGGCGGTTTTCACGGGCATTGCACGCCACATCCAATATGCGGCTGATTTCCTCTTCTGGCAGTCCTCGGCAATACTCGATGAGTTCGGGCAGCCCGCGATCGCCTAGAGCATAGAGCAGAGCGGCTGAAACTTTGATCGGAGCATCAGCATCAAAAGAAACCAAACGGATGCCTGATTTCAAAGAGCGCTCGCAAAAAGGGAGATGCTGCCCTGCAATGAGGTTGAGCTCTCTGCGCAAAGTGTCGTTGAACTGAGCATAAGCCTCATGTGTGCGATGGGTGGGATGAGCCCGCCTAACGAAAGAGGGGATGACTTTAGCCAACTCCTCAAAACTCCTCTTCCCAATCTCTTGAAGCTCTGTCAGATTTTGGCAGTGCAATTTGTGAATGAGCTGCTCATAAAAACGTCCATTCCCGTAGATTCCCATATTCGTCAACGTCCCTGCTGGCAGCAATCCACGAAGACAATCTAATACTTTTGCACGCAAAGCTGCTGTATAGGCAGTTTTCGAAACGAGAGGATCTTTTGGAAACCGCTGTTCAATGATCTCTGTGAGAGGGGGAATCAATCGGCTATATGTGTCAAACAGCATATTACAGGTGTCTACATAACGGTTTCGATAAGCCGAAGTCATCAGAACAGGCTCTCGATAGAAAAGATACTCACCTTTAACTTTCTGGTCGAAGTAGATGTATCGGGTGGATTTCTCAAGGGGTGACCCGCCAATGCGGCAATCTTCAATAAATTTAGTCGCTATCATCGAGATATTTTCAATCGCTAAATGAGCGCCGCCCAATTCACCAATCGAATCATCGCCATAGCCATCCAGGATTCTATCGTAGAAAGCCTGCGCTTTTTTAATCGCATCAACCTGTGATTGAGAATGAGCCTCATCTTCGTCGGCAGAAGATTGCTGGACAATAGATTCAAAGGCTGTATCTTCATTATTGGTGATAAATTCTTTTAATAAAAGAGAGCGCAACCCTAAATTTGAGCGGGAATAGCGAGAAAAAAGAGCCCCTTTAATGACGTCGGGAAGATTTCGCAAAACGAAGATGTGGCTAGAGATATTCGTGACGTAGTGCTTTAAAATTTTCTGCTGATTTTCAGTGAATTCTTCGTAATCTTCGGTTAACATAAAAATTGGTCCAAAAACAGATTTTGTTGATTAGTGCATCATCTTATCATTCTTAATCTCGACTTTGTACATTTGTTTGACTCTCTCGGAAGATGAGTCCAACAAATGTACAAAGTCGAGTTAAGATGCTTGTATATTTGATTTTGTAAAATATAACAGGGTATAGCGTGCCATAAACAGTGCACCTCTTTCAAGTAAAAAGTCAGCGAGGCAAGCAAATGAATCAGAAATTGGAAAAGGAGTGGACAACGTGGAATCATCAAGGATTGTTTCCTGGTCCAGATGAATCTGAACCTGATTACATGAAACGGGTCGCTTACTGCGAGAATATCAAACAAATTTTAATTGATAAAGTTGGCGCTGAACTCCCTTTCGATCTCACAGACCAGACAACCATTGAACTCTTGAAAGAGGCTTTCCCTAAAACAGACGAACTTTACGACATTGAACCTTCATGGGTTCTTCTCTTTTGCAATAATTACCAACTCTCCCCCTGGCATGGTGGATGCGCATGGATTTTTCAACTCGATGAATCCTCTCCCACCTCAGCATTTTTACAGATCCGCTCCCAATTCCGGTCATCTCCCTTTTTTCTTGGGAAACTCTATCGCCGTTCTGAACTCATCGCTCATGAGCTGTCTCACATTGGACGGATGGAATACCACGAACCTCAATTTGAAGAAATCTTCGCCTATCAGTCGTCCCATTCCAAATGGAGGAGATGGCTCGGCCCGATCGTACAATCATCCAAAGAGACCCTGTTTTTCATTTTGCTCATCTCCCTCGTCGTCATGGCCGACTTCGCCCTCCTTTTCATCGGACAAAACCCCATGACAGCCTCTCTCATCTGGATCCTTAAGGGAATCCCAGCTGTGTTAATCCTGCTTGCATTGGGACGGCTTTACCTACGCCACAGGACTTATCAACAAGCGCTTAGAAACTTAGAGGAGATCTACGGCTCTGCAGCTAAATCCAAGCATCTGTTATATCGCCTTAGAGACAAAGAAATAAAACAGATTGCACGCTCTACTCTGGAACAAACCAGACATTTCCTTGATGAAGCTCCAAACGGATCGTTCCGATGGCGCTTCTTAATGACAGTTTATCCAATCATATCAATTTGACTAACAAGTTTAAAACTGTTATAAATAATCCGAATTAAAACGAAAGGTCGAACTATTAATAAATTATACAAAATTCAGCAAGATACTGATCTGTAGACAGTTATGACACATAGCAGTAATACTAGCAAAGCCTATACCTGGACAAAGGCTCTAAATACCCCTTTCTGGGCGCTCTATACCCTTTTGCCCTTCATTCTATGCAAAGATCTCCAAGCCTCCACTTTCCAGATCGCCTGCCTCATCAGCCTCAAACCTATCGTCTCATGCTTTTCCCTCTATTGGAGCGCCCACATCAAACAACGGTGCGATCGTTTAAAATCCAATATCATTTGGGCAAACATTTTGGGACATCTCCCCTTCCTATTCGTCCCATGGATCGACAACCCTTGGTATTTAATCTTTGCTTCAGCAACCTACATGCTTTTCTATCGGGGGGTAAACCCAGCCTGGATGGAGGTTCTTAAGCTCAATATCGCCGAAGAACCAAGAAAAACCATCTTCGCTTACGGTGCAGCTTTCTACCACGCTGGAGGCGCCATTTTAGCTATCTTGATTGGATGGCTTCTTGACGACTACCATAAGGTTTGGCAAATTCTTTTTCCCCTGACCGTTTTGATTGCCTTCTGCGCGATCGTCTTCCAGCTGAAACTGACCCTTAACGAAGATAGTGTCAACCGCTTTTTGTCCGAGCCTCCCTTCTCATTGAAGGACCAATTTCAAAAGCCGTGGAAGGAAGCTTGGATGTTGCTGAAACAACGTCCTGACTTTGCACGGTTTCAAATCGGTTTTATGCTAGGGGGAGGGGGATTGATGCTCTGGCAGCCAGCGCTTCCTCAGTTCTTCTTCGAAGTCTTGCATCTCAACTACAAAGAACTGACTTTCGCGATGATCGTCTGTAAAACGGTTGGCTACACCCTAGCTCTTCCTTTTTGGTCTCGGGCAATGAATCAGATCAACCTTTTCACTTTTACCGGTGCAGTGACAGCGATTACAATACTCTTTCCACTTGGATTAGTTGCTGCACAATGGCATTTAGGGTATTTATATGCCGCTTACCTCATCTACGGTATTATGCAAGCAGGAAGTGAACTGAGCTGGAATCTCTCCGGGCCTCTTTTCTCAAAACATGAAGACAGCTCAACCTACACCGGCGTCAATGTCGTTTCCATAGGCCTCCGGGGGTGTTTAGCCCCTCCCATCGGAAGCGTTCTCTGCAGCATAACCAACTCCACAGTTGTTCTTCTCACAGGAGGCGGATTCTGTCTTTTAGCGACATGGTATTTGTGGATGGGTTTTGCACCGATGAAACTCTGGGCAAGTCAAAAAAGCGAGAGTTAAAAACTGAAACAGGATATCTCTTGCGTTGACAGAAATCGGAGACCCTTGATAAGGTCTTTTTCTCTATAAACTATATCTCTTTGTTGGGGGAAATCGACTAATGTTAAGAAAATTTTTTCAATTTATTGTTGTTTCTCTTCTGATCACATCCCCGGTATTAGGATATGATTGCGATTTATCGATTTGTACAATTTTTCAAAATGATGCGCCTTACTTAAAAGAGTGGATCGAATTTCATCGAGAATTAGGTGTCAAACGTTTTTATTTATACAACAACCTCAGCACAGATAATTACAAAGAGGTTTTAAAACCTTATATCAAAAAAAGAATTGTCAAATTAATTGACTGGCCTTTTTCTTATGAAAGTTTGAGTGAATGGGATCAAATTCAAATAGCTGCCTATGAAAATGCAGTCAAATTATCAAAGGGAAAGACTAAATGGTTAGCCATTCTTGACACCGATGAATTTCTCTTCCCTGTCCATGATAATAGTTTGCCACAGTTCCTCCGACGTTTTGAATCCAGCGAGGAGATCGGCGGGATTTGTGTCAATTGGGTCATGTATGGAACATCACATGTGGCTAAAATCCCTGAGGATAGGCTCCTTATTGAAACGCTCGTTCTCTCTAATGGAGAAGGAGACAATCACTTCAAGAGTATTGTACGCCCTGAGCGAGTCTCAGTTGTGTGTAGTCCACATTATGTGCGCTATAAGAAAGGTTTTAGTCATTTTAAACCAAGCGGAAAACGGAATCGTGCTCCTTTTGTTGAAATTGATAACATTCGGATTAATCATTACTGGTCGAGAGATGAGTATTATCTTCATCACATCAAAATCCCTCGCCGATTGAGGTGGGGAACCTCTCCGGAAGAGTGCCAAATATGGGGATCAATCAATAACGGTCACTATGACCAATCAATTTTTCGATTCATTGAACCCTTGAGGAAGAGGATGTCTTCAGAATAATATCGGTTTTGGATAAGAACAGGCAATCAATTGCGAAGTTCAGTTATTAGGGGGATATCGATTGATAAAATGTTTGATATCACAGCCTCCAGAATAGTTTATGATATATGACTTGTTACTCCAAAGGAAGGCAGCCAGAACGCCATGTCATATGAATCACAGGAATATAAGGATTAAAATAAGACGAACAAAGGCTAAGGCAAGAAGATGTTTTAAGAATAATGTCTGTTTTAGATAACAATAGACAATCGATAATAGCATCTTCCCCCTTTTTATAGGGAGTTCCCCCACTTCCGGATAAGTGAACAGCAGTACCGCTTCCCGATCGCTCACTTTCCTCATAACAAATCACTCTCGATGGATATCGTTCTCTCATATAATCCAAGAAATTCTGCTCATCTGTTGCAACAAAAATTTTTATCTCAAAATGACCTATCTCAACAAGTTGAGCTATCGCATCATCAATATACGCCGCAACGTTTTCAAAAGGAGTCATAGGGGCTTCCGTCCACTTATCGGTGCCTCTATAATGAACCCCAATGATTGTACTATAACCAAAAGAATCGTTAACTATCTGCTGAACCTTCCCCTCAATGTACGGCTTCACTCGAATATATTTTTCGATTAAATGATACGCTTCCTCTCGATACGTTTGAAACTCTGCCACACAAGTCAAATTAATAGCATCACTGCCAATTTGTATAGCATGATGGCAAGGGACAACTAGAGAATCTACCCGTTCTCCTAAATGAATTGGTTCAAAATAGTACTCCCACCAATTTTCTCCAACACTTGGATCATAATAAACTCCATCAGTGCCAAAATTTATAGAAACCCCTGAAATTCTTCTTGTTTCGTAAAGACGAAGAGCTCCAACCACTCCTAAAAAATCGATAAAAAAACCGTATCCCCACTTCGCATCATGTAAAACGAGATAAGGTGCTGATTTTGAAGAGTGATGTGTGGTATAAAGAACACCATTAAGAAAGAAAATGACTATGCAAAATGCCTTAAGACCACTTCTAAAAATTTTTGCAATAGATAATTGCATTTAAATATCTTTCTCCTTACTCTAGGGGCGCATGCCAACCGCGTGAGGTCATATGGACCATGGGGATATCTGGGTTAAAATATGCTGAGCAGAGGCTGAGGTTAGAACTTGTCTTGAGGATAACATCGGTTTTGGATAAGAGCAGGCAATCGATGATCGCATCCTCTCCTTTTTTATAAGGAGTCGCAATCCCTGACGTGTGAACAGCTTCTCCAGTTGATGATCGCGCACATTCTTCATAACAAACAACTTTCGACGGATACCGCTCCCTCATATAATCCAAGAAACTCTGTTCGTCCGTTGCAACAAAAATCTTTATGTCATCATGACCGATCTCTTGAAGTTGAGAAATAGTCTTATCGACATGTGCTGCGACGCTATCATAAGAAGCAATAGGCGCTTCAGTCCACTTGTCTGTGCCTCGGTAGTGCACCCCAATCATTGAGCTGTAACCAAAAACATTTTCTACAATCTGATTAACTTTATCTACTATATGAGGCTTCAGTTTAACAAATTTTTCGATTAACCGATGTGCATCTTTACGGCAAATATTAAATTCGGTCATTCGAGGTAAATCATATAAACAATCATCAACAACAACTGAGAGAACACTATAGTGCGTGAATGAATCTCCTTGATATCCAACGTGAACGGGTTCAAAATAATATTCCCACCAATTTGGTCCGATCGCGGGATCATAATAGGTTCCAGATGTGCCGTATTCAATTGAAACCCCAGAAAAAAAACCCACATTGTATAAATGAAGTGCTCCAAGGGCTGTTAAGAAATCTCCAAAAAAACCCATTCCGCACACACTATTTAAAACAATAAAATGTTTTGGTTTCTGCTGGGTTCTGAGAACGGAAAAATGATCAAATGCGACGAATTCTTCGATGAGGGGTTGCTTTGATCTTGCTGCATGCAGTAAGGTTTGACTAAATAAGCAGGGGACGAGGGCACAGAATATCATCATCCAAATCAGCCCGTTTTGGAAAAAAAGCTGTTGAAATTGTCTTTTAAATAATAACCCCATCGTAAAACACTCCTGAAATTATATGTCTGATTCTACTGCGAGCAGATAGGGCCTACGCATGTAAGCCTAAACCCTGCCACAGATTTCCACAATCTGTCAACCGTACGATACTCATCATCTGCGAAGTTCAGTTATTAGGGGGATATCGATTGATAAAATGTTTGATATCACAGCCTCCAGAATAATCTCCCGGGTGCAGAACAAACTCGACATGATCCCCTGTCAATGAGTTAGATATTGTTACCGTTGGAGAGACATCTAACTGCCCCTCAAGAGAAGTGATAAAATATCCCACAGAATAAGACCCAACGAAAGATCCAGGCCCGACAACAATAGTACATGGAATGCTATCAACCCCGATTTCCCCTTCGATGCTTTTAATGGAGTGATCTGGGAGTGTAACCACGCCAACAAAAGTCCCCCTTGCATTGCTCTGTGGATTGGAATTGAAGGAGAACGTTAAGGAAGCTTCTGTCTTTTCAATAGATAACTTCCCCGGAATTCCAGGTCGACCAGGCAACCCTGGAGGGCCTGGATTTCCTCGAGGCCCTTGGTCACCTTGAGGACCAGCAGGACCTTGAGCGCCTTGAACTGCTGCTTGATTACCCTTTGGCTTCGGCTTAATTTTTGGTCGTGGTTTTCGGTTTTTTTTCTTTGCTCTAGTCGAGCTCTCTTTCGTAAAAGTGGTTATAGATTTATTCTCAATTGCATCATCAGCGCTAGTCACAAGATAGTTCTCACCACCGAGATAACTTTGTATAAACAAACAGTTTAGGAACAGCGCTTTATAAATCCAGGGTTTAACCATAAAAAATCTCCGCATAAGTAGACCTGTACAATTCTCACGCCTCTGTAGATGTTTCCACTCTAGATGACGATTCATGCTATAGCATGATGGGTAAGAGGGGAAAATAATTCAAGCAAATTTTCCCCTTTTTTGCGTTTGTTTATCGTGATAACCAACGGTTCCTAAGGTTCTGAGAGATCTCAATGGTGCTAAGAATAAGCATGCCCTAAGGCACGAAATGCTGGCATTTCATAGCCCAGGCCGTCAGGCCTTTCCTTTACACATTTTTTCAACGCGAAGCGTTTGGAGTGCGGAAGTCCTCTTCCGCTTTATCTACAAACAGCATTGATAAAAGTTTGTGGATAAACTATAGTTAGTTTTAGGCGATAGCACGAGATGTGGGAAGCTTGAGGAAAAGTAGGAGCTACTGATCGCTACGCGAAGAAGAAGTAGAGAAATTCAAAAGACACGAATGTCCAAAAAATTCATCTAGAATAAAGCGAAAGAGGACTTTCGCACTCCAAACGCTTCGCGCTGAAAAAATGGGTAATGGTAAGGCCTGACGGCCTGGAAATACTCAACCCCAAATGATGAGCCCTGAAAGGGCGACACAACACTTTCCAGGTTCGAACTTATGCAATTATCTCTTTAGCATTAAAAAAAGAGAATGATTGAAGGTTTGACAATGACAGAGTTATGAGGTGCGGCGAGAATCGAAAAAGCGGAAGTTAAAATAAGTTTCCAATTCGTCTGTTATTGATATTGCTTCCTGACACCCATCAGGAGAACAATCTTCGTCAATTGTAGCTTGTTCGAGAAACGAAATATCTCGATTGAGCATTTTAATGAGGTGTTCTTTGATTTGCTCTGAATTTGTCAAAGCATCTGCCTCCCACTCCTCAACAAAGCCTTGAAGCTGAGCGAAAGCACAAACTTGCAGCTTTCTCTCAATGTCTCTGAGAAGCGGAGGAGCAAAACCGATTTTCTCGGATAGATATTGCAGCGCAACAGCTTCAAATCTCTTCCCAATGATGGGACCCACAGTCAAAACAAAAGCATGCCGTGGGTTCGACATATCGAGAATTTCATGAACTTTGTCTCTCTCCATCTCCAACTTTTGCTGAGCGGCATGTAGTCTTTCTTGAGGTGTTCCTGTACGCAGGATACTCTCACCATTGATGAGCCACTCTTCTTCCAACATTCCTAAGGGCTTGATCACAAAAAGATTCAAAATCTGCTGTTGAGACTGTGACAGAATATCAAACGGAGAGGGAGTCTCATGTAATTGATTAAAAAATTGATCGATAGAGACGCGATTCAGTTCCTCCTCTCCTGCTATCAACGCCTGAATGAGCCGTCGATGCATCGGGAGAAATAGAGAGCGATTTTCATCAAATACCGATCGGCAGGACCGTGTATAATTCCTCGACCGCTCGATATAGCTCTGATCAAATAACATCTTTTTTGCAAGTTCTTTGCGTCGCTGTTCAAGAGCATAAAAAAGAGGGGCTTGGTCAACTCGGAGGGGATGTGCGTCCACCCATCTATCTGCTAAGGCCCATCCCCCATGCTGAGAAGGATAAGGATAACCGGAATGGATCTTCTGAGAACTCATAGACAGATTCTCTAAAATGGGCATCTTTAAAAATTTGGGATCATGAGCAGTTTTCTTATAGCTCCCAGTCAATAGAACATAAGAGCCGGGACCCTCTTCGACAAGCTGCCGCATAATAATCAACTCATGGTTGCTTTCCATATCGATCTGGATGTCGGTTTGTTTGATGAGTCGGATGACTTCAGTCACTGAATCCTGTTCAGAAAAATGAGATTGAATCATCCTGATCGCCTTCAAACGAAAGGTATCAATCATAAACTGAAGTGTTTTTTTATAGGTCGACGAAGCTAATGCACCGCTTTTCGTTACAATCCCACCCAATAAAATGCCGCGAAGTTCCCTCAACGTTCTATGAGCAAAATGAACATGCGAATCAGAATCATATTTTATTGAGACCGCAGTCGGCAGTTTAATCGTATTTCCAACAATTTCTTGGTCGGTAAGCAGTTGACGCCTCTCATAATTATAAACTTGCTCTGTTTGATTTCTTCCCTGCTGCTCAACAAAAGTATTATATTGCTGGATTGTCTCTAAAGCATAATCAGCAAGCTTTTGCTGTGCTTGGTCTCCAGATTTGAGTTTATCAATGAGTGCTGAATGACTTTGAACGTAATCTCGAGCCCTCAGCAGCGCTTTTTTAAGCTGAACAAGTTTTTCCTCTTGATCTGAACGGATGCGATCAGAGAAATAGGGTGCGATAAATGAATGGGCCAATCTGACGATTCTTTTGAACTGTGGGTCGTGATTGGCGATAAGAGAGCCTCCTTCACCCAATTCCAGGCTCGAGGCGTTCATCTCTGTGAAAACGGCTAGCTCCTGAATCGCTTCTTCGAGAGCTGCCGTTGGATCTAGACTTTTATGTTGAAGATGTTCAGTCATAGCCTGTTAATATAAAATTAAAATTTTATACCCAGTATAACACGCAGGTGTAAATGTTCAATAAAGAATTGATAAGGGGACTTTACAATCAACAGCATCTCTTATGTTGGCTTTCCCTTTATTCTAAAGGAGAGTGCCAATGACGAGACGTCATATGAATGACTGGGATATTATGTGAGATCGATCCATCCTGTAAAACTCCTATGCAATTGTAATGGTTCTGTCCTTAATTTCAGCCTCCCTCTAGAAGACCTTTCTAGCAAATCTTCGCTTAATCCTTTGTAATGTGGACATTTGAACATATTGTCATATTAACCACTGGAATTTCTGGATTAAAATAAGAAGCACAAAGACTGAGATTAGACGCCGTTTTAAGGAGAATATCGGTTTTGGATAAAAGAAGACAATCTATGAGAGCATCTTCTCCTTTTTTATAAGGAGTTCCCCCAGTCCCTGACATGTGAACGCAAACTCCATCTACAGACCGTTCACTCTCTTCATAACAGATCACTATCGAGGGGTACCGTTCCCTCATATAATCCAAGAAATTTTGCTCGTCTGTTGCAACAAAAATCTTTATGTCAGAATGACCGATCTCTTCGAGTTCAGCTATCGTATCGTCTACATACGCTGCAACGTTTTCATAAGGAGCCCGAGGAGCTTCCGTCCACTTGTCAGTGCCTCGATAATGCACACCAATGATTGTGCTGTAACCAAAAGAATTTTCTACAATTTGATTCACCTTCTCCTCAATATGTGGCTTCACTTTCACATACTTAGAAAGTAATCGATGTACATTTTTACGATTATCGTGAATTCCTGGAATCCAATTAAAAAGATAGACTACATCATCGATGAATATGTGAGCAAAACAATGAACAGGCAAGGAATTTTGTCGACTTCCAAGATGGAGTGGTTCAAAATAATATTCCCACCAATTTGGTCCGACCACCGAATCGTAATAAACTCCAGTCGTGTCATATTCTAGAGAAACACCTGCAAGTATTCCTTCATCATAATAATGAAGAGCTCCAATCGTATGTTGGAACTCTGCAAAAAAACCCCATCCCCATGCAGAATGGATAACAACATAAGGCTTTGATTTATTTTGTGTGCTAAAAACGGAATATTGTCCTGATGTAATACTTCCAATGGAAGATTGTACGGATTCCTCCTCTTCAGCGGGAAGCGAGGCTTCGCAATAAAAACAAGTGCTTAACGTAATAAGCACCGTCATCATTACCATACTAATGTGTCTGACTCTAAAAATGTTCTGTTGAGTATTTTTTATGTTCGATACACCCATTTAGAAAACTCCCGCAAAATCTTAAAATACTGTCTTTTTTGAGCTTCGGTCTTATACCTTTGATTTTCGATAACGATTAAAATCCTGGCCCTCTATTGCAATGGATTAGTCCACCATGGACGAGTTGTCATATGAACGACTGGTATGTCTGGATTAAAATAAGAAGCACATTGACTGAGGTTAGAGGATGTCTTTAGAAGAATGTCGGTTTTGGATAACAGAAGACAGTCAATGAGAGCATCTTCTCCTTTTTTATACGGAGTTCCCCCCTTTCCTGATAAATGAACGCAAACACCATCTACAGAGCGTTCACTCTGTTCATAACAAATTATTTTCAATGGATACCGTTCCCTCATATAGTCCAAGAAATCCTGTTCGTCAGTTGCAACAAAAATCTTTATGTCTGAATGACCGATCTCTTCCAGTTCAATGATCGTCTCATCTACATGTGCTGCAACGTTTTCATAAGGAGCTCGGGGAGCCTCACCACATTTGTCAGTGCCTCGATAATGAACACCAATGATTGTACTGTAACCAAAAGAATCTTCTACAATTTGGTTAACTTTTTCTTCAATGTGCGGTTTCACTTTAATATACCTATCAATTAAACTATATGTATCTTTTCGAGAAGTATATAATTCTACCTCCCATGCAAAAACGCACTCAACATCATCAATGAATATGGTTACATGACAAGGGACTAGAAAGCCATTTTCTGGATCTCCAACATGTAGAGGTTCAAAATAGTATTCCCACCAATTGGGCCCGAACGCAGTATCGTAATAAGTTCCAGTCGTGCCGTATTCGAGAGAAACGCCTGCGAGTTTCCCTCGTTCATATAAACGAAGAGCTCCAAGAATAGTTTCGAACTCTGCAAAAAAACCCACAAGATTCCCCTGTGCAGAAATAACAGCATAAGGCTTTAATTCTTGCTGTGTTTCAAGAACGGAACACTGTCCTGATGTATAGGAAGATAAGTTTAACGCTTCCTCTTTAGACTGAAGAGGGATTTCGCAAAAGAAACAAGAGCTTAGCGTAAAAAGCACCGTCATGCTAAGGTCTCTGAATCTGGAATTATTCTGCTGAGTTTTCATATAAAAAATCCTTATGAAAGCGTTTCATTTTGTCTGTTTATTCGTAACAATTCAGATACCCTCCTTCCTTTAACGCAAAGAATCACAAGAGGAGCAAAAAGGGGATGGAGAAATTAAATATGTTTCGTTTTTAAAAATCATTAAAAAAATTCTCTACCCCAAGCCTTGTCACTCCTCTTTGCGCCTCTTGTGCAATGCTCGGCTGGAAAAAAATCCCATTTCAACTCCTGAATATTGTATACGAGTATAGAAAAGTTGGGGGCTTATCAAAAATTTCCACAATCTGTCAAGTCTGTTAAAATTGATGAGATGGGAAAGATGAGAGGGATGAAAGATATTTTATTCCTGTTTGCTGTAGGCGGTATAGTTCCTGAAATTCTTCTAGATCGAAGCATTGGATCTTCGATGTTCTGGATACGAAATTTGTGAGAATCGTCGAAAAAACGTTATTTTTTTGCGGATAAAATAAAAATCTTTTGATATAAATCGCGGAGGTGAATTTTATGAATTTTTAAGGAGAAACAAATGAATAAATTTTTTATTGCGATATTTGTTTTTTGTTGCCAACACTGCTCGGCAACATACTACAGTCAGATCGGACAAGATCAATACATCAACGAGCAGCTCTTTGGAAATTACCAAGGGGGAGTTTTTGTTGATATTGGAGCACATAATGGAGTGACATATAGTAATACCTATTTTCTGGAGAAGGAACGGGGGTGGACCGGGATTTGCATTGAACCCATACCAGCGCGGTTTGAGGAATTGAAGGCTTGTAGAAATTGTGTGTGCGTTCAGGGCTGTGTATCGGATATTAACGGAATTAGTCAATTGTTGATGGTTTCAAGTCCTGTCGTACATACTGAAATGCTGACTGGTCTTTTGCACACATACGATCCAAGGCATTTAGAAAGAATGAAAATCGAACTCTTCTATAACGGAGGGTCTTATGACACAATTGATGTTCAATGTTATAAATTAAACGACCTTCTGGAACAAAATGGTATCACACACGTCAACTATCTTAGTATTGATACTGAGGGAGGAGAATTTGATATCCTCGCTAGTATAGATTTTTCCAAATTTAAAATCGATGCGATTACTGTAGAGGATAACTACGGAGATCCCCGCTTCATCCCTTTCCTTGAGGAAAAAGGCTTTAACTTTGTGACTCGCTTAGAGTGGGATCTTCTATTTGTTCACAAAGATTTCCAACTTGATTGATTGGCTTTCATTCGTGTTCCAAGAAATTGAATATTTGGTTCAATCTCTAGAGGCACAGAGTGCTGACATAGCCCAGGCCGTCAGGTCTGGGTACAAATTCACACCTATTCATGAGTACTGAAAGGGCGACCTATGATAATAGGATGGTGGCATGGGCACGAAAGATAAATTAGTGGTGCGTGTGCCTGTCTATCCTGCCGCGAAGCAATCTTGCTTATCCTGTTCATCTATGTTGAGAAGTTCTCTTGATAAATAGAATTAGCGGGAATTATTGAAAAAATATTTTTTTGATATAAAGCACATTTATAAATTTCAATTTTGAAGGAAATACGAATGAATAAACTTTTTATAGCGTTATTTATTTTTTGTTGCCAGCATTGCTCCGCAACGTACTACAGTCAGTTCGGGCAAGATCAATATATCAACGAAGAGCTCTTTAAAGATTACCAAGGGGGGACTTTTGTTGAAATTGGGGCGCACAATGGAGTGACGTATAGTAATACCTATTTTCTGGAGAAGGAACGGGGGTGGACCGGGATTTGCATTGAACCCATGCCAGAACGATTTGCTGAATTGAAGGCTTGTAGAAATTGTGTGTGTGTCGAGGGTTGTGTATCGGATATTAACGAAAAGAGTCAGTTATTGATGGTTTCGTGTCCTCAAGTGAATACTGAAATGCTCTCAGGTCTTTTGCACAAATACGATCCGAGGCATTTTGAAAGAGTGAAAAATGAGATTTGTGCTAATAAAGGGTCTTGTAAAACAATTGATGTTCAATGTTATAAATTGAACGACCTTCTGGAAAAAAATGGTATGACACACGTCAACTACCTGAGCATTGATACTGAAGGGGGAGAATTTGATATCCTCTCTAGTATAGATTTTTCCAAGTTTACAATAGATGTGATTACTGTAGAGGATAACTACGGAGATTCTCGCTTCATCACATTTCTTGAAGAAAAGGGCTTTAATTTTTCCCATCGCATATGTTGTGATCTGCTATTTGTTCGCAAAGATTTCAAACTCGATTGATTGGCATCTAAGGACTGAAATATCGGCTATTTTCATAACTTCGTCAAGCCACTAACCCCTGAATAACAAACTATCCTGTCCTATCCTGTTAAAATTGACAGGATGGGAAGGATAAAAAGGATGATGGTGCGTAAGATATTTGCTATCCTGACCTATCTTTCCCATCCTCCCTATCCTGTTAAAATTGACAGGATGGGAAGAGCTTAAGCCTGCTATGTGAATTTGTCAAGTCATTCGAGCACTCCGTCTCTTTCGCGTCAATTATAATTGCATAACGACGACAATTACGACTGCAAATTCAGTCC